>JAYFRC010000052.1:0-35485 GCA_034926415.1 Oscillospiraceae bacterium | reverse complement strand
TTTTCCAGTTTGCTTTTGCGCCGCGCCCCTTTTCGCGCTGCCATGTAATACGATTGCGCACATGAAAGAACTCTTCGAGCGTCCGGCCGATAATGAGACTCGACTCCCAGTCGCAGCAGACATAAATTGAACCGTTGGGCTTTAATAAAGGATAAAGCGAAGAGATCCATCTTTTCGTATAAGCTTCATAGTCGCTGTCCTTTTTCTTCGAGAAGGTCGATCCGTTAAAAGACTTAGTCATATTGTAAGGAGGGTCGACAATCAATAAGTCAACGCTTTCTGAGGGAAGAAACCCGCTGACAGCAAATATATCGCCGCAGATGGTCTTATCTATCAGAGAGGAAAGACCGTTCTGTTTCGAATCGACGGAAATGCAGCGGTTCAGAAATTCCCTTCCTTCGCTTATGGACGTTTTTATTGTCTTATTTCTTCCTGCATTTGCAATAGCCATAATTTTCCCCTCTCACACATCGGTTTTCATAAGCCCGTGCTCGGAGCAAAAGAAATACAGCTTCCCGGGCATTTTCGGTATGCGGACGGCTGCGTCCTGCTCGGGATAGAGCCTGATAAAGTGCATCCTGTCAGAGCCGATGCATGCCACAAACGCGAGATGATGCGCCTTCGTCATCGGGTGCGGGAAGACGATATAATACTCGTCCTCGACCTCCGTTATCTCAGGCGCGTGCATGCTGTCCGCGGGTTTTGCCTCAAGTGGTTCGAGCCTCCGTCCGCAGCAGGACGACTCCGCGCTGCCCGTGGCTGTGAGTATGTTCCTGCACTCCGGGCAGACGTAAAATTTTATTCTTTTCATATTTCCTCCGTCTGTATCATTTTCGGTCAGCCCTCCGAGAAGCAGACTGCCTAAGCTCACGCCGAAGGTGTCGGCCAGCTCCGCGAGCAGCGACACGTCCGGGCAGCCGAGGCCGGTTTCCCACTTGGACACGGTCTTGGCGCTGATATTCAGCCTTTCGGCCACGGCGCGCTGGGTCATGCCTTTTTCAAGGCGCAGCGCGCGGATGAGATTTCCTGTTTTTGCACAGTCCATTCCTCTTCGCCTCCCGGAATATGATAAGGCCAGTAAAAAGATATATCAATCCACGCTCCGAAGACTTTACCCCACCGATACTGGCAGCGGAGGCACGGAGGGCAGCATCACGCGCCCTACGCAAACCAGCGAGCGTCCGCTCGTCGCCGGGAAGGATACGTCCGCGTCCGCGCGGGCGCGGTTGAGCGAAAACAGATACGCCATGCCGAGCCTGTCACGGAAATATTGCTTGCAGAGCATATCTCCGTCGACGCAGAATATGCCCACGTCGCCGTTTTTGAGCGGGTCACGGTTGACGTAGACAACAGAGCCGTCGCCGATGTAAGGCGTCATTGAATCGCCCTGAATGCGCACGGCGAACTCCGCGCCGCGCGGAACGTCGGCAGTAGCGCTGATATAATCAAAATCCTCGCCGAACACGGGCGAGGCGTAACCCGCCGCAGCGGGAGAACGGTAGAGAGGTATTATGCGCTCTTCGCTTTGGGAGCTGTCGCGCATAAGGTCCTCCTGATATACCGACAAAGCGCGCACCACCGCGTGAACGGTCTCCTGACCGGTTCGTGTAAGAGAGCGGTAATCCTTGACCAGCCTGTGCTCGGAGGCGCTGAGCGTATGCTCGGTGGCGCTGAAACTGTCTCTGTAAAGATAATTCGGCTCCACGTCGAGGCAGTCGAACAGCCTGAGCATAATATCTTCCTTCGGAAAGCTAACCCCGGTCTCGTAGTTGCCTATCGCGCTGCGTGAAACGCCAAGCGCTTCCGCAAGCTCGGCGCGCGACATTTTAAGTTCCTCGCGACGTGCCCTTAATCTTTGCCCGAAATTCATCGTTACACACTCCTTTCGGAAAATCCGCTTTGCTCCGGCGTGTTTTCGCGGGAGGCGACGGTTTACGACGCTATTCTACAATAAACTGGTGTTTATGTCAATAAAAATAACAAGATACTTGTTATTAAATGGTTGACATACAAATATTCTTGTGATATTCTTTGATTGTGGCCAAGTTACTTGTTATTTATACGCAGGAACAAAAGCAAATTTTTTGTACGGCTTTATGAGCGGCGTCCGTTAGATACTTTGCCCAGGCTAGGCTTTCAAATCCTCCGTTCCCAAACAAAATAAAAATTCCCGAGCGCCGGAAGGCGCTCAGGAATTTTTGGTGGGGGAAGGTGGATTCGAACCACCGAAGGCGAAGCCAGCAGATTTACAGTCTGTCCCCTTTGGCCACTCGGGAATTCCCCCATATTCTGTTTGGAGCTGGTGGACGGACTTGAACCCCCGACCTGCTGATTACAAATCAGCTGCTCTACCAACTGAGCTACACCAGCACATCCAACAGCGAATGTTATTTTACCAGAATCGCATTTCATTGTCAACAGTAAGTTGCAATTTACGCGAAAGGGGATAGAAACATATATATCAGGGTTACAAAGCGCATTGCCGACGCCCAGACTGCGCCGGCCTCGGTGCTGTGCGCGTTATGCGGCCGCGAGATATACGACGGCGACGCGCTTTATTTTATGGACGGGGGCGCAGTTTGTGAAGAGTGTCTGCCGGAGCTTGCGCGCCGCGTCTTCGCGCCGTTCCGCACGACGGGTGGGGAATGGAGGAAAGTTTGAAACAAGCTCGGACCTCATTTGATCCAAACGCATTTTTCGCGCTGACTGCGCGGCAGGCAAAAAATCCGCACGGTATGGCCATTCCTTTTCATGGCCATATTGCGGATGGAGCGAAGCGAAAGGAATGGTCGTAAATATGACATTGTACGAGATGTCGTTTTCATATCAGGAGAGCGGACATGCCATAGCCGGGCGAATAGAGGAGCTTCGGCGTGCCGAAGCCTTCGCGGACGCGGAAGAGAGGCGCAGGCTCAGGCGGCGCATAGAGCAGCTGCGCGTCATTCTGTACGAAATGCGGGAGCTGGCCGTGCTGACGCGAAGATATTACGACAGGAGCTATCACAAAAATGGCAGGTACACATTATAATACCCGCTCGCGCGGAGGCGAGTTTTTCGCGGGAGACATGGCCGCGTACCTCCGCGCCGAAGCGGAAAGCAACGAAGCGGACGTGCGGCGTATGAAGCGGAACCTGCGTCTGGCTCGGGGAAGCGAGCTGACGCCCAGGCAGGCGCAGCTCGTGGACATGTATTTTGACGAGGGGATGAACATGGCCGAAATAGGAAAGAGGCTCGGGATATCCAAATCGACGGTTTCGCGCACGCTCGCACGCGCCAGGGAGCGCCTTCGCAGAAGCCTTCGCTACGGCCTTTGACGACACAGTGCGCGTAAAACATAAAAAAGCCGAACATATGCGTTCGCTTTTTTAGGTGAGAGAAAACGCGGTTAAAAGGAGAGAATCCTTTTTTACAAGAAATTATTCTACAATTAATATTATAAATGCCGGACGCTTCTTCTTCAAGCGCCAACTTTATGCAAAACCCGACAAAAAGTGAGCGATCGCGCGGCGTGAGCGGGCACTTGCCGCCGGAGCGGAAAGATAGTACAATATAGATGCGTCGCGCGTCTGGCGTACGGCGTATTTTCTGGAAGGGAATGATTGTAATGAAGCGGATTTTGATTTTTGCGGTTGCGGCCTGTCTCGTCGTCTCGCTCTGCGCCTGCGGTGCGAAGAAGGAGGAGGAGACGCCTACATACGAGGATTATGTTTCGACCGGCTCGACCGCACTTGACGACAAGGATTACGAGAAGGCGCAGGAGAATTTCGCCGATGCCGTCACGCTTGACAGCAAGCAGACGGAAGCCTATTTCGGACTTTACGAAGCTTATATGGGCCTTGAGGACGTGGAGTCCGCGGAGCAGGCTCTCAGCGATGGAATAGCGGAGACCGGAAACGAGGACATGAAGCGCATACTTGATAATCTTAAGGACCCGGACGCGTCTAGCGGCGCGACCGAGGATGACTGGAGCGGCGAAAGCTCAAGCAGCGAAAGTTCGAGCGGTGAAACCTCAAGCGGCGAAACCTCAACAGGCAAATAATTTAAGAAAAATGTGTGACCGCCGCGTCCGCGGCGGTCACATATTTTATATTCACAGGAAAAAATGAATTATGAAAAGCAGTATGCCCATAGCCGTCATGCACACGCCTACCGCGATATTGAGGGATTTCCCGCGCACGTAGTTTGCGTATTTCGATGCGAGAAACGCGCCGGCGAGCGCCGAGGACATGCATAAGAGCAGGACGCGTATGTTCGTCTGCCCGATAAAAGCGAAGTGGCTTATCGCGCCGAGCAGCGCGATGAACGTCATTATGAATATGCTTGTGCCGATGGCGCGCTTTAAGTCATAGCCGAGCACTGCCGTGAAAACGAGCAGCATCATCATTCCGCCGCCGACTCCGGAAAACCCGCATATCGCGCCGATGCATATGCCCATGACGATATGTCCCGCGCGCATTTTCGCCTCGCCCTTCATGATCGAAAGGCTCGAGTTGTGGTCGGGAACAGGCTTTATAAGGAACTTAAGTCCGATGACTATGGTTCCGCCTATGGAGACGAATGCGAGAAAACCGTTCGGCGTGGCGTATCCGACGAGGCTGCCGAGCACCGTGAACACGGCGGCGGGCAGCAATACCCACACAGCGCGCCGGAAGTCCACGTTTCCGCGTTTTGCGTAGACCGCGGCGGAGAGGCCGGAGGCCAGCACGTCCGAGGCGAGCGATATGCCGAGCGCCTCGTAGGCGTTGACGCCGAGCAGGGCGATGAGCAGCGGCGAGACCACGGTCGCCGTGGATATCCCGGCAAGTCCTGCTACCGTACCGGCGCCGAAGCCTGCGCAGATGCAGACGATTATCGTATACATACAAAACCCCGAAAGATCAATTTTTGAGCAGAGCCTTTTCTATCGCGTCAGTAAGCGCCTCGGCGCAGTATTCCTCGCCGAAATCCTCGGTATCGAGAATGAGGTCGGGGGTCTCCGGAGGCTCGTATGCGCTGTCGACGCCTGTGAAGTCGGCTATGTCGCCGCGAGACTGCTTTTCATAGAGCAGCTTGGGGTCGCGGCGGCGGCAGGTCTCTATGGACGCCTTGACGTAGACCTCGAGAAAATCCCCGCTTCCGATGGTCTTACGCGCGAAGTCGCGGTGAGCGCGCCTTGGCGAGATGGTGCTGACGATGGCAACGACGCCCGCGTCGCGGAGCAGCGCCGCTACCTCGGCCACGCGGCGCTGGTTTTCCTTTCTGTCCGCGTCGGAAAAGCCGAGGTCGGAGCAAAGCCCCCGTCTCAGCGTATCGCCGTCGAGAAGATAGGTCGGCACGCCCTGCGAGAGCAGTCGGCGTTCCGCGCCTTGAGCTATTGTGGATTTGCCGGAGCCGGAAAGCCCCGTGAGCCAGACGACTATGCCGCGCTTGCCTGTTATCCTGCGGCGTTCGAGTATAGTCATGCTTCCGCCGCTGGAGCGTATGTTGCGAACGTCGTAGTCGGTCGATTCGAGCGCCTCTGTTATTATGCCCCCTCCGGCTTGTTCCCACTCGTCGACTATGACGAAGCGTGAGGTCGAGGGAAGAACGTCGGTCGTGTCGAAAGAGGCAGGGCGCTCAAGCGTGAATATACACTCGGCTATCTCGTTTTTATCGACGCGCTGACGCTTTTCGCAGTCGAGAGTGGACGCGTTCACTACGCGTTCAACGTGATCGAGCGTCATTGCGATCTTCTGCGTGCCGCACTTGAAATGGTAGGGGCGTCCGGGGCGCAGCGGGCTACGGCCGAGCCAGAAAAGATTCGCTCTGAAGCGGACGGCCACCTTGGGCGCGGCCTCGTCCGCACGGCAGGCGATCTCCCCGCGGCGTACGTATATCTCATCGGTCATCGTAAAGCCGACGGCTTCGCCGGCCGAGACGGATTCCGGGATGGCGGCGTTGAAGCGCTCAAAGCCCCTTACCCGCGTCCTTTTGCCGGAGGGATAAAAGACGACCTCGTCGCCGACGCTAAGAGTGCCGGAATCCACGCTTCCCGCGATTATGCGGCGGTTGTCGCCGCGCTCGGTAAATTTATACACGCCCTGAACGCTCATGCGTAAGGGCAGGGCGTGGGAGGGGCGTATGTTTTCGAAGCTGTCGAGCGCTTCGAGCACTGTCGGGCCTTTGTACCACGGCATCGTGTCGGAGCGGTTTGCGACGTTGTCGCCGACGCGCGCGCTGACGGGGATAAAAAGTTTCGGGGTTATGCCTATTTCGCTGAGGAATTTCGTGTACTCATCCCGTATATCGTTATAGATGGCCTCATCGTAGCCTATGAGGTCCATCTTGTTGACGACGACGGCTATCTGCTTTATCCCCAGCATGGAGAGATAGTAACCGTGGCGGCGCGTGTTCTCCTCAACGCCGCGCGACGCGTCTATCACCATGAGCGCGGCTTCGGCGCGCGACGCGCCCGTCACCATGTTTTTTAGGAACTCTATGTGCCCCGGCGCATCGATGATAATATAACGACGCTTGTCAGTCTTGAAAAAGCAGCGGCAGGTGTCGATGGTTATGCCCTGGGACTGCTCGTTTTTCAGCGCGTCGAGAAGAAACGCGTATTCAAAGGGCTTTGAATTGCGGCGGCAGTTTTCCCTGATGGCCTCTATCTTACCCTTGGGGAGCGAGCCGGTGTCCGCCAGCAGGTGGCCTATAACGGTGCTTTTGCCGTGATCGACGTGCCCGACCACGACGATGTTCATTATATCTTCAAGCATTTGAAAGCATACCTCTTCCATCAGAAGTTGACCCGAGATAGATCACATATACCCGCCGCGGCGCAGAGTCTCGAGTCCGCCGCCGTCCTCTTTGTCCTGATCGCGCCCGCTGCGCTCGGCAATTCCGGCCAGAGCGCCGGAGCGGAGTTCAGCGATTATCTCGCTCGGGTTGCGCGACTCGCTTTTTATCGGCTTAGTGCACGGCCAGCAGCCGAGGCTGCGGTAGCGCGTGCCCTCGCCCTGATTATAGTAGAGCGACACTGTCGGTATTTTTTCCCGCTCTATGTACTCCCAAACGTTAAGTTCGGTCCAGTCGAGAAGCGGATGTATCCTTATGTGCGTGTCGGGGGCAAAATCTGTCTTGAACTGGTTCCAGAACTCCGGAGGCTGGTCGTCCACATTCCAGTCGCTGTTCTTGCCGCGAGGGGAGAAATAGCGTTCCTTTGAGCGGCTGCCCTCCTCGTCCGCCCGCGCGCCTACGATGACGCCGGTATAGGCCGTAGTGTCAGCGTCGACTTCGTATTTTCCGGTCGCGAGATTCAGACGGTAGCGCGGCCACTCGCCGCTGAGCGTGTTGCGCAGCGCGTCGGTCTTGAGGTTTTTGCAGCACTGAAGGCGGCTCACGTTCCCGTCGGGGAAAGTCTGCTTGTTTTTAAGCGCCTCCGCATTTTCTCCGTATATCATATAAAGTCCGTACTCCATCGCGAGGCGGTCACGGTACTCTATCATTTCCGGTATCTTGTAGTGCGTATCGACGTGTACGAGCGGGAACGGCACATGCCCGAAAAACGCCTTCCGCGCGAGCCAGAGCATGACGGTCGAGTCCTTTCCTATCGACCAGAGCATACACAGCTTGTCAAACGATGCGTAGGCCTCGCGCAGGATATATATGCTTTTGGCTTCGAGCTTGTCGAGGTAGTCCATGTTTTTGTTTTGGGTTTCGTTCGCCATGGGGTTTATTCCTCCCTGTCTTTCTGCATGGGGATATTGTAATGCTCAAAGAAAAAGCCGAGCTCCCCGCTTATTTTGTCCCGCAGCGCCTTTTCCGGCACGAAGTTGTTCGGCTTATAATTTTTCTGACTTCCGGCGTGGGCGCGTATAAGCGGCTCCGCCGCGTCGAAGCCCGGGATGGAAAGCGCTTCATATACACGGCGGATAGTACCGACGGGGTCGGCGCAAAGAGCGTCGTAGGAGATCTCTGTTACGCTGCCATCCGGCATGCGCCGGAGATCGGCGAAGTACTGTTCGTATATCCTCCGGAAAAACTTTATGGCCATATCAGTTATGGATTCGTCGTCGGGCACAAACTCAAACGTCATGGCCCGAATACCAAGCCTGTACATATTTATGGTCGAGGATACGCTGTTGTAAGGGCTCCTGTATATATGTACGAATTTCGCGTCGGGGTACAGCTCGTGCAGCATATACATCTTTGCTGTGTTGTCCGGGCTTTTGAAAAGAATGCGTTTGCCTTTGCGGAAACACGTCAGTTTTTTAAGCAGGTGCAGATGCGTTTCCTTCCATAGCTTCTGCTGCTCCGGCGTCATGCCGGCAGCAAAGGCGAGATTCATGTAGTACTCGGCGCGCCTGGGAAAGGTTATGAGATGAGTGAACGTTTCGTCTATCGTGTTGGCGATGGCGTAGCACTCCTCCTGCGGCGAATGGGGCAGAAACTCCATATCGTCGCCGAAGCGGTCGCCGGACATCAGCTTATTGTAAAAATGCGGGAGTATCCGGCGCAGCCATATATAGTTGTGGCAGGTAAAGGTGGTTATGGAGTCCGTGTACGAAAAGGCCGGGTCCTGCGACATGAGGTTGAAAAGATATGTCGTGCCGCTTCTCCAGTGGCCGAGTATGAATACCGGCGGATTTTCTATTTTTGTGTTTTCAACGCGCTTTCCGTAATAAGCCCGCTCGACCAGGGTCGGAAGAAAAAGCCCGACGCTTGTCAGCATAATGCGGCGTATGAATTTTTTTCGCTCCGGAGCTATGTCGGCCGAGTTCTCCCGCAGCAGATGAAGGAAATGCGGAAGATAACAGCCCTGCATGTAATGTCCGTTCATCGGAGGGCACACTCCCCTGTGAATTATCTATTAAATACATTATTATCTCATTATATTCTCTTTTTGTCACTAGATAAACATGAAAAAATGGTATGTGAACGCGCAAAAAGGAGCGGCCGGAATGTCTCCGGCCGCTCCATGCTTGTCTGAAACGGGGGGGGTCAAAAGTTTATGGGAAGCGGGATATGCAGGAGCCCGTATCCGAATATGCCGCACAGCAGCCCTATCGCGGCGCCCGCCAGCACATCGCGCGGAAAATGCACGCCGCCGACGACCCGTATCCACGCAAGAAGCGCCCCAACGCAGCCGAGGGCTATCCCCGCCGGCGGGGAAAACCAGAAGAATGTCACCGCGATGACGAAGACGGAAAAGGCGTGCCGGCTGGGGAAAGAGTGCCCTTTCGTATCCTTTTTTATCAGAGGCTCGATGTCGAGCACCTCATAGGGCCTTGCGGCGTTTATGCGCGCTCTGGCTATTGTCACTGCGGCAAAGGATACCGCGGGGACGAGCAGGGCGCGCAGAAACCGCGCGTCTCCTGTGTACAAAAGCCACAGCAGCAGCGCGGGATAAGCGACGTAGCATATCAGAGTCAGCGTTTTGTCGACGGCGGAAACGGCCTTGACAAGGCCCGGCCGCGTGCGTATTTTGTCGGTCATAGACCGGTATTCCTTCGTAGTCATGTTGAACCTCGCGTAATGTTTTTCGGCTGTTGAGTACGCGGATATGGAAACATTCAGAACCCCGTGCGTTTTACGCGCAGCTTCCCGCCACATTTGGAGCAGCGATAATATTCGGGGTGGGAGATAAGCCTTGAGCGCCGCGTCCTTGGAAACTCCATGCCGCAGGCCACGCATACGGCGACGTATTTTTCGCTCTTGTCCATATTTACGCCGAGAGCCTCAGGCGTGTCGGTGCGCATGATGCGGTAGCCGTATGCCTCGTTCATTTTGTCGGCGTACGTGTGCCAGCGCTTTTTGTGGTTCTGGCAGCCGTAGCAGGTGTGGAGCAGCTCATGCGCCAGCGTCTGGCGGCAGGATAACTCGGGTGCGGTCACGAGCCGGTCGGAGAGCTCGATGACGAACGAGCCGTCAGGCCTTCTTATGCAGGCGCCGAAACGCCCGGTGGCGCGCCTGTTTATCTGCACGCGGGGAGATATTTTATCCGATATTGGAATTCCCGCGGCGCGGGCTTCCGAGGCGACGGTGTGCAGCAGACAGTTTACGTCGAGCGGGCGGCCGGACTTTTCGCTTTCCTCTGCGGGGAAAAGGTCGTAAAGCGATAGCTGCTCGGCGAAAGCATAATCTTTCATTTTGAATATTCCTCTTTTCAAAATCACGGTTTCGGCCGCAGGGCCTTAAGAGGATTCTACCGCGCACGGAGCGCGAAACGTGCTCCATTCGGTCATGCGCGGTCAGGCGAATATCTTTGTTGAGAGATAGCGTTCGCCGGTGTCCGGCAGGATGACGACTATTAGTTTTCCTGAGTTTTCGGGGCGCTCCGCGACCTGCTCGGCCGCCCAGAGCGCCGCGCCGGAGGAGATCCCGACAAGGACGCCCTCGGTGCGCGCGAGCTCCCGGGCGCAGGCGTAGCCGACGTCGTTCGGCGCGTCGATTATTTCGTCGTAAGCGCTCTGGTCGAGCGTCATAGGCACAAAATTCGCGCCGATGCCCTGTATCTCGTGGCTTCCGGAGAAACCGCTTGTCAGCAGCGGCGATGTTTCAGGCTCCACGCCTACGACGTGCAGCGAGCTTTTTTGTTCCTTGAGATATTTTCCGGTGCCGGACAGCGTCCCTCCGGTGCCTATCCCGGCGACGAGTATGTCGACGCGCCCGTTCGAGTCGCGCCATATCTCGGGCCCTGTGGTGAGATAATGGGCTTCGGGGTTCGCGGGATTGTCGAACTGGCCGAGTATCACCGCGCCCTCGCGCTCGGACGCGAGCTTTTTCGCCATGTCGACCGCGCCCCGCATGCCTTTTTCCGCAGGCGTGAGCACTATCTCGGCGCCGTAGACCGCGAGCAGCTTGCGCCGCTCTACGCTCATCGATTCGGGCATCGTGAAAACGGTTTTGTATCCGCGCGCGGCGGCGACGGCGGCGATGCCGATGCCTGTGTTGCCGCTTGTCGGTTCGATTATCGTGGCGCCGTGTCTGAGCACCCCGCGCTTTTCAGCGTCTTCTATCATGTGAAGGCCGATGCGGTCTTTTGCGCTTCCGGCGGGGTTGAAGTATTCGAGCTTCGCGGCTATGCGAGCGGAGAGCGAGTGCGCCGCGCCGAAGTTTCTGAGTTCGAGCAGCGGAGTGCCGCCTATGAGGTCGGTCATGCTTTGATATATCATAAAAATTCCTCCAGAAATGATTTCCTTATTTTTCCAGCGCTATTTTTTCGGCATCGGCGTACGAGTCCTCCCACAAGAGGACGAGCGTGCCGCGTTTTACCGACACCCGCGCCTCCGTGCCCGTAAAAGCGTTGCTGACGCCTATCGGAAACGAGGGGAGCATGGTGTAATTATCAAGCGGATATTTCATCCCGGAAATATCAACGCCCTCGGCGACTCCTCCGAAGCAGAGCACCGAAAGCAAACCGGAGCAGCCGGGAGGAAACGATGCAGCGCCGTTTTCGACGAGCGTCACAACGCAGCCGGAGCCGATGAGAAAGCCTGCGCCGCCGTTTTCCGCGATGAATTTGAGTACCTGGATATTGCCGAGCGTGTGCGACAGGCGCCCGCCCAGCCCGCCGTAGATGTAAAAGACGTTGTATCCGAGCTCCGCCGCGCGTCTCGCGGCGAGAAACATATCGGTCTCGTCTTTTTCGGCGGGATGCTTCTCGGATTTTTCGGGTGTGTAGCCGAGTGAGTCAAAATCGCCGAGGCACAGCGAGGGGTTTATCCCAAGCGATGAGAGGGCGTTGAGCCCGCCGTCGGCTGCGATGACGAAATCGCCGTCGCCGCAGGAAAAGGAAGCGGGCTCAAACGGGGCGGCCCCGACTATGCGGCATATTTTTTTTTCCATAAACGGCCTCCAGTAATTGCTTTTCATATGAAATGGGAAAAACGGCGCCGGGAGCGGTCATATCTCAGTCCGCCTCGTTAATGTGCAAACACAATAACAGATTTGAGAAGGAAAAAAGCCCGAATACTAGTGCATCTTCCCGGCGATGCCCGTGAGCGCCCGCGCGTGGACCCGACATCCCTTTTGAAAACGGAGCGCTTTGCCCATGTATAATCTATTTTTCTATTTTATTACCGCGCGCGGCAAAATACAAGACGACAGTGCATATTGCCTCACGGAGACAAGGGGTGTTATAATACGGTAAAGCTGAGACCTCATTTTTTCAAAGGTGTGGTATATGGATAAACTGCTTTCGGGGGTGCAGACCCTGTTTTCGAATATTGCTGGGCACCTCGGCTCTATCTCGCTGCCGGACATCGGCGACGTGGCGCAGATGTTTTTCTGGCTCGGCGGGACCGTGCTGCACATAGCCGCTGCGGCGCTTGTCGTCGCGGTGCTGTGGCGATGCGCACGCTCGCTTCTCGGCGGAAAGGCCGAGGAGGAGGATTGGGGATTTTTCGCCCTGCCCAACGGTGTCAAGCTGCAGCTCACGCACTGGGAGAATATCCTCGGACGCGCCGGCAGCTGCGACATTGTGCTCGCGTTTGCTACCATCTCGCGCCAGCACGCCGCCGTGCAGCGCACGGAGGACGGAGAGTGGACGATATACCCGCTGTCGGAGAAGAACGGCGTCGCAGTCAACGGCGCGCGGGTCAAGACCGAAAAGCGCATCACTCTGGGCGACAAGGTTACGCTCGGCGGCCTCGACCTTATATTCTATCCCTCGGCGGGCGACGACCTGCGCCGCCAGGCGAAGGCCCGCACGAAGCCCGGCCGCCGCGTCAGCCCGACGATGACGCTGGCGCTGCTGAGCGCGTTCCAGGGGCTTATGCTCGTGGAGCTCGTCTACTCCAAGGGCGTGGAGAACATGATGGCGCTGTTTTCCTCCTTCGGTATATTGTGCGCGGCTATGTGGGCGATGTATCTCGTCTACCGTTCGCTGCGGCGCACCGGGTTCGAGCTTGAAAGCCTCGCGTTTTTGCTGACCACGCTGTGTCTTACCGTCACGGCCTCGTCTTCGATGTCGACGCTGCCGAAGCAGACGCTTTCCGTACTTATCGGACTGATTTTGTTTATGGTGCTTTCGATATGCCTGCGCGACCTCGACCGCGCAAAATCGCTGCGCTGGCCTGCCGCGATACTGGCGGCGGGGCTGCTGGCGTTCAACGTGCTGTTCGGGCAGACGCTTTTCGGCGCGAAGAACTGGGTGTCGTTCGGCCCCATTTCTTTTCAGCCCTCGGAATTTGTAAAGATAGCCTTCGTGCTTGCAGGCGCGGAGACGATGGACAGATTGTTTTCCCGCCGCAACCTGATATTCACCATACTTTTTTCGGCGTTCTGCGTCGGCTGCCTCGCGGTCATGAGTGATTTCGGCACGGCGCTCATATTCTTCGTCGCGTTTTTGACCATAGCTTTTCTTCGCTCCGGCGACCTGCCGAGCATTGCGATGATAACGGCGGCGGCGGCCGTCGGCGCCGGCGTGGTATTAAAATTCAAGCCGTATATAGCCAACCGCTTCGCCGTCTGGCGTCACGTATGGGAATTTTCCGATACGACGGGCTATCAGCAGACGCGCGCGATGTCGGCGACGGCTTCGGGCGGACTTTTCGGCGTGGGCGCGAACGGCGGCTGGCTCAAGGCCGTGGGCGCGGCGAACACCGACCTCGTATTCGGCATGGTGGCGGAGGAGCTGGGCCTGATTGTCGCGGTCTCGGCGGTGATAACGATAATCGTTTTCGCGCTGTTCACCATAAAATACGCCGGCACCGCACGCTCTGCGTTTTACGCGATAGCCGCATGCGCTGCCGCGACGATGTTCGTGTTCCAGACGATACTCAACGTCTGCGGCTCGATGGACATACTTCCCTTGACGGGCGTGACGTTCCCGTTTGTTTCCTGCGGCGGCTCGAGCATGATGTCGTGCTGGGCTCTGTTCGCATTTTTAAAGGCCTGCGACCTGCGCCAGAACGCCGCCATTGCCGTCAAGCTTCCAAAGAAGCACGACGCGCCGGTCGAGATAAACGACGACGGCTTTGAGATCGACGCCTCCGTATTTGATGACGACGCGCCGTACGACTCGCGCGGAAAAGAGCGAGCGGACATAGACATTCCGCTTGACGACGATCCCCCGCAAAGCAGAAAACACCACGATATAGACATCTCGCTTGACGACGATTTTCCGCAAAGCAGAAAGCGCCCCGATATAGATATACCTCTCGACGACGATTGGGGGGACGACAGATGAAGCAGGTAAAACGCCGCACATGGTTTTCGATGCTGTTCGTTCTGGCGCTTGCCGCGGGGCTCGGACTGCTGCTTTACCGCTACGCCGTCGATGGCGGCAGGTGGGCCGCGTTCTCGGCCAATATGCACATATACACCGCCGGACGACTCACGCAGGGTTCCGTGCGCGACAGGAACGGCGTCGTGCTCTACGATTTCGCTACGAACGAATACAACGACGACGAGACGGTGCGCAGGGCCACGCTGCACGCCGTGGGCGATGCGGGCGGCAATATAGCGACCGGCGCGCGTCTTAAATTCCGTGACCGGCTCTGCGGCTTCAGCCCCCTGACCGGCACGACGGCCGGCGGGCACAACGCCTATCTAACGATAGATTCAAAGCTAAACACAGCCGCATGGGAAGCGCTTGACGGCGCGCGCGGCACGGTCGGGGTCTACGATTACACAACGGGGCAGATATTGTGCATGGTCTCAAACCCGTCCTTCGACCCGGAGAACCCGCCCGACAGCGTAGAGGGCAGCAAATACGAGGGAGTGTACATGAACCGATTCCTGTCCTCGACGTTTACCCCCGGCTCCGTGTTCAAGATAGTGACGCTGTCGGCGGCGATAGAAAATATCGACGGACTGTTCGACCGGAAATTCACCTGCACCGGCTCCTGCGAGATAGACGGAGAGAACATAACCTGCCCCGTGGCGCACGGAGATATGGACATCTACGGCGCGCTGGCCAACTCCTGCAACTGCGTGTTCGCGCAGCTAGCGGTCGAGATGGGCGGCAATACGCTGGCGCGCTACGCAGACAAGCTCGGCCTGCTCGACCCCCTGAACGTCAGCGGTATAGCGACCGCGGCGGGCAGCTACGATGTCGCGCCGGATGGCAGCGCCGACCTCGGCTGGTCGGGAATCGGCCAGTACAACGACCTTGTGAACCCCTGCGCGATGATGACGCTTATGAGCACAATCGCCAACGGGGGCACGACCGTCGAGCCGCAGCTCTTCCTCAAGGAGACGGACGCACTGGGTGTGCCGCTGAGCATATACACCGCGGAAAAGACCGTGGGCGGGCTCAAGAGCGTGACCTGCGCGAAGCTTAAAGATATGCTTCGAAACGACGTGACCGAGCATTATGGACAGGAAAAATTCGGCGACCTCGCGGTCTGCGCGAAGTCCGGCACGGCAGAGGTGGGCGGGGGCAAGTCGCCTCATGCCTGGTTCACGGGCTTTGTTGACGATTCAAAGCATGCTCTTGCGTTCGTTGTCGTCGTTGAAAACGGCGGAGGAGGAGCGGCCGTGGCCGGTTCGGTCGCGGCGAAGGTGCTTGCCGCAGCGGAGGAACTTGGCTACTGACCGGGCCTAAAATACTACTGAAAAGAACAAAGTTCGACCCGCGCCTTATCCGGAAACAGCCGAATAGGGCGCGGGTTTTGGTTATAATCGCAAAAAAACAGGTAAAAATTTTGCGAATACACGAAAATCGGCGCGCGGCCTTGTAATCCAAAAACAAAAAGAGTATACTGCTCACGACAATTTAATAATGGGAGAAGCTAATTTCGTAACGTCGTTTCAGCGCGCTCAAGCGCAGGAACGAAGAAGGAGAAGAAATGAAAAGACGCATTTTGCCACTTTTCCTCACGGCTGCAATCATTGCTGCTGCACTCTGCGGATGCGGAGGCGGTAAGCAGCAGACGTCGGGCGGCGGAACGAGCTCTTCCGGAGAGATTGTCTACGGTGGGGACATCACCGTGGGCATTGCTCAGGACCTTGGAGACAGTCTTGACCCATACCAGATGACGGCGGCAGGAACTAAAGAGGTTTTGTTCAACGTATATGAGGGATTGGTTAAACCCGATTCCGAAGGAAATCTTAATCCTGCAGTTGCCGAAAGCTGGGCCGTTTCGGACGATGGACTTGTCTACACGTTTACCCTCCGGGAGGGCGTGAAGTTCCACAATGGCGAGTCGGTAACTGCTGATGATGTTGTATATTCGATCAACAAATGCGCCGACACGACTACGGACTCATCCGTCGCGTCGGCGCTTTCTGCTGTCAAAAGCGTGGAAGCGACCGACGAAAAGACGGTCGTGGTGACGCTGGAGGAGCCGAACACCGACTTCCTGTCCTACATGACGCTTGCAATCGTCCCCGAGGACTATGCGGACGAAGCCACAAGCCCTGTGGGCACGGGCCCGTTCAAGTTCGTCTCGCGCAGCGTTCAGGAAAACGTCGTTCTTGAAAAATTCGACGACTACTGGGGCACCCCCGCGTATCTTGACAGCGTGACCTATAAGATATACGAGGACGGCGAGGCGCTCGTCATGGCTCTGCAGAGCGGAGCGGTAGACATCGCCGCGCACCTTTCCGTGACGCAGTCCGAGTCGCTCGGAAGCGACTACAACATTCTCGAGGGCACGATGAACCTTGTTCAGGCCATGTACCTCAACAACAAGGTCAAACCCTTTGACGATGTGCGCGTACGCCAGGCGCTGTGCTATGCGGTCGATGTGGACGGCATATTGCAGCTCACCGAGGACGGACGCGGAACGAAGGTCGGCTCGTCCATGTACCCGAACTTCAAGAAGTACTTTGTCGAGGGGCTTAGCGACACTTACAGCTACGACCCCGAGAAAGCCAAACAGCTTCTTGCCGACGCGGGCTATCCCGACGGCTTCAGCTTTGAGATAACCGTCCCGTCGAACTACACTCCGCACGTCGATACGGCGCAGGTCATAACCGAGCAGCTCAGTCAGGTCGGCATAAAAGCGACGATAAAAGAGGTCGAGTGGAACACCTGGCTCAGCGACGTTTACCAGAACCGCAATTTCGAGGCGACGGTAATAGGCTTCGACGCGAGCTCGCTGACGGCGCGCGCCATGCTGGAGCGCTGGACGACCGGCAACAGCAAGAACATGATAAACTACTCAAACGCCGACTATGACAAAGCCTTCGCGGCGGCCATAGCCAGCACGGACGATACGGAGCAGACCGAGCTTTACAAGCAGTGCGAGACCATACTTGCCCAGGACGCCGCGAACGTCTATATTCAGGACCTCGCGGACATGGTCGCCATACGCAATACGCTCGACGGATATGTATTCTATCCCCTGTATGTAATGGATATGTCCACCATCCATTACGCGGGTTAAACAAAAACGCTGACGGAAGGAGGCGGGGAGAATGAAATATATAGCGAAGAAGCTTTTTACTCTCATTATTACATTGTTCATTGTTTCGCTCCTCGCCTTCCTTGCGTTTCAGGTCATACCGGGAGACCCGACCACGGCGCTTCTCGGTACCAGCGCCACGCCTGAACAGGTGGAGGCGCTCCGCTCGTCGCTCGGCCTCAACAGACCGGTGATGGAGCGATACATAGACTGGCTCGTGAACTTTCTTCACGGAGACATGGGAACTTCTTACAGCTACAAGATGGCCGTGTCGGAAATGATAAGCGCGAAACTGCCGATAACTCTGATACTTACGGCGATGTCCTTTGTGATGACGGTCGCCGTGTCCATACCTCTGGGAATATATGCGGCGCGGAGAGAAGGCGGTCTGATAGACCGCGGAATCACGGTGCTCGATCAGATCGTGATGTCCGTGCCGCCGTTTTTTATTGGCATACTCTGCTGCTGGATATTCGGAATAATACTTCGATTTTTCACGCCGGGCAACTTCGTATCCTATACGAAAGACCTCCCCGCGTTCATCATATACATGATCTTCCCGGCGCTGTCCATCGCCGTTCCGCGCATAGCCATGACGGTCAAGATGCTCCGCGCGTCCATACTCGAGCAGATGGGACAGGACTATGTCCGCACAGCTTACAGCCGCGGCAACAGCCGCGAGACCGCACTTGAAAATCACGTTCTCCGCAACGCGCTGATACCGGTCGTGACGTTTATCGCGGTGTCGGTGGCGGAGATGCTGGCCGGCAGCATAATAATCGAGCAGGTGTTTACGATACCCGGCATCGGCCGACTTCTGCTCTCGTCGATATCCTCCCGTGATTTCCCAGTGGTTCAGGCGATAGTTGTCATCCTCGCATTTTGGGTGGTCGTGGTCAACTTCATTGCCGATGTGCTCTACCAGTACATTGACCCGCGCATAAGACTCAGCTGACACGCTCGGCGCGGCAAAGCTGAAAGGAGGGACGCGGAACGAAAAAGATTCTGGCTCACAAAAATCGGTTTTTTGAGATAGGCGCGGTAATAACCACAATCATGGTCACATTCATCGTGGTCGGCTATTTCTGGACGCCGTATTCGACGACGGCCATGGACGCCGCGTCCAAGATGGACGCTCCGTCGCTCATGCACATAATGGGGACGGACAATTTTGGGCGCGACATATTCTCGCGTGTGCTTGAGGGCGCCGGAACGACGCTGTTCATTGCACTCTGCACGGTAGCCATCGGCTGCGGAGCTGGAATCGTCATCGGCGCGCTTACCGGATATTTCGGCGGCTGGCCGGACGAGATACTGATGCGCATCTGCGATTCGATAACCGCATTCCCCAGCATACTTCTCGCGCTTGTGCTCATCACCGTGCTCGGCGGCGGAAAATACAACATCATCTGGGCTCTCGGAATACTTTTCATACCCAGCTTCGCGCGAATTGTGCGGAGCGAGTTCGCGCGCTGCAAGAGCCTGAATTACATTAAGAGCGCGCATCTTATGGGCGCGGGCAATATGCGGATAATGTTCCGGCACATACTGCCGAACACTTTTCCCGTGCTGCTTTCGGCCATATCGATAGGCTTTAACAACGCGGTGCTGGCGGAGGCTAGCATGAGTTACCTCGGCCTCGGCGTGCAGCCGCCCGACGCTTCGCTCGGCAGAATGCTGTCAGAGGCGCAGAGTTATATCGGCAAAGCGCCGTGGTATGCGCTTTCCGTCGGACTTATAATAGTATTGCTGATACTCGGTTTCAGCATGCTCGGCGAAGGGATACAGCAGAGCGCGCGGAGAAACGGAGGCGGACGGTAATGCTTGACATACATGATCTGCATGTCCGTTTTGTTTCCGCCGCGCCCGGACGCGAGGCCGTCGCCGGTATCGACTTCCATATGGACGCGGGCGAAATTGTCGGGCTCGTAGGCGAGAGCGGAAGCGGCAAGAGCGTGACGGCAATGGCGATAAGCGGACTTCTCAACCGCTCTGAGGTCGAGTATTCGGGCAGTATAACGCTCGGCGGACGCGAGATCCTGACGTGCAGCCGGGAGGAGCTCCGCGCGCTTCAGGGCGACGCGCTTGCCGTCGTGTTCCAGGAGCCGATGACGGCGCTCGACCCCGTGATGCGGATAGGGCCGCAGGTTGAAGAGAGTCTTCGCATGCATACGAAGCTGCCGCCTGAGGAGCTTAAGACGCGGGCGCTGTGCGCCATGCGCGAGGCGGAGCTGCCCGATATAGAGCGCGTTTACAATTCCTATCCGCATGAGCTTTCCGGCGGAATGCTCCAGCGCGCGATGATAGCCGCGGCGATAATCGCGAATCCGAAGCTCCTGATCGCGGACGAGCCGACGACCGCGCTCGACGTGACGATACAGGCGCAGATACTCGAGCTTTTGCGGAAGATAAACCGCGAGCGCGGCACGGCGATACTTTTCATTTCGCACAATCTGAACGTCGTGCGCAAGCTCTGTCCGCGCGTGGCTGTCATGCACAGGGGAAAGATAGTCGAGACAGGAATGTCGGACGACGTGTTTTATCATCCGCAGGACGAATATACTAAACATCTCATCGCCGCCATACCGACGCGCGATAAAAAGATAATTTGACAAAGATTTCCATATGAAAGGAGGAGCGTTCCGTGAACCAAGATAAAGTGCTTGAGGTCGAACATCTCAATACGTGGTACGAGCGGGGAGGCACGCTCCTTTCAAAACGCCGCAGGACTCAGGTACTCAAGGACGTGAGCTTTTCGCTCCACGGCGGAGAAGTTCTCGGCCTTGTGGGTGAGAGCGGCTGCGGGAAATCGACGCTCGCGAAAACGATACTCGGCATGGTGCCGGATTATACGGGCGAGATACGCCATTACACAAAGCGCCCGCAGATGGTGTTTCAGGACCCGTTCAGCTCGCTGAACCCCGCTAAGACAATAGGCTGGATACTCGAGGAGCCGCTCAGAATATATGGAAAGTACGACGCAGGCGAGCGCCGCCGCCGCGTGGCCGCGATGCTGGAGCAGGTCGGCCTTTCCGAGGAATGTGTGACGCGCCGCCCGTACCAGCTTTCGGGTGGGCAGAGGCAGAGAGTCAGCATAGCGACGGCGCTCATCGTGCGACCAAAACTCGTTATTGCGGACGAACCGGTCTCTGCGCTGGACGTTACGATACAGGCTCAGATACTGCGGCTTCTGGCAGACCTTCGCAAGGAGTACGATCTCAGCTATCTCTTCATATCCCACGACCTCAACGTGGTCTATCAGATATGCGACCGTGTGATAGTGATGAAGCACGGAGAGATAGTGGAGCAGAACACCGTGGACGAACTCTTCGCCAACCCGCAGCACGAGTACACGAAAAAGCTTCTGCTCGCCGCGGAATAATGAAAAGGCAGATAAAAACATGGAGATTAAAAAGCTGACCGCGGAGGATCTCTCCGCGGTCTACAACGTTTATATGAAAAAAGATTTTCCGCCAAGCGAGCTCAAGCCGCTCGCGATTTTTCTTGAGACCATGGAGCAAAACATAGCCGGAGGTTTCGGATATTACGATGGAGACAAGCTGAAGGCATATGCGTTTTTCGCCTGGACAGAAGGCGGACGCCTCGTCCTGCTCGACTATTTAGCGGTGAAGCGCGAAGAGCGCGGTCGCGGCATTGGCGGGGATTTTCTCAGGAGGCTCGCGCGCGAAATGCCTTTTGAAGGTATGCTTATAGAGATAGAAGATCCGATGCTTGCGAAGAACGCCGACCAGCTTAAAGAGCGCCGTCGCCGCGCCGACTTTTATCTGGCCTGCTGCGCGGAGCATACTGGGCTTCGCACGAAGCTGCTGGATGTGAATTACGAGGTGCTGTATCTTGGCATGGAGCGCACCGATCTTCGCGAGGTATGCGGGAGCGAGCTTAGGAAAATTTATATGCGCATGGTCGGGCCGGAGCTGTACGCGAAATACTGCACCATACCCGATGCGCGCTGACGCGCCTTGAAAAACAGGCGCGGCTCGTGATACAATATACAAGGTGATCGAATTATGTCGGCAAAACAGGATATGAGAATAATCGCGGACGCGCTGGCGACAAACGACGCGTCGCATATTGAGCGAATAGCGGAGAGCTGCTACTACGGCCGCGGCAGGGAAAGAAGCCTCAAGGCCGCGCTTGAGCTTTGGACGCGCGCCGCGGAGCTTGGCAATGCGGACGCCATGTACTATCTCGGCGTGTGCCGGTATTACGGAGACGGTGCGCCGCGCGACGCCGAAGACGCCTTCGCGCTCTGGGAACGCGCCGCGGCCCTCGGCCACGGCGGAGCCCGCGCGAGCATAGAGAATCTCCGTCCTAAGGAAAAAGAGGATGCGCCGTAATGCGGCGCGGCAAATATGAAAAAGAGCACGTCCGGCGCGGGTTTGCGCCGGACGTGCTGATGTTATGGACGTTTTTATTTTTCAAGCGGGCTGTGTTTCTGCGCCCTGAAATACGCTTTCGTTTCGCCGGCGACTACGCCGGACAGCGCTATCAATGCGATAATGTTCGGGAACGCCATCAGACCGTTGAAGATGTCCGCGATGTTCCAGACTGCCGAGATGGTGATGTAGGGGCCGACAAACACCGCGGCGATGTAAAGCCAGCGGTAGATGCGAACGGCCTTCATGTTGCGGTTGGTGAAGTACTCCAGGCATCTTTCACTGTAATAATCCCAGCCGAGTATCGTCGTGAAAGCGAAGAAAATGAGGCAGAGCATCAGTATCACGTTGCTTACCATGGCCGGGAGCGGAAGGCCGGAGTCGAATGCCGCCATTGTGATGTTGACGCCCTCAAGCCCAATGTTCCAGCTGCCCGCGATGATTATCGTGAGGCCGGTGCAGGTGCAGATTATTATCGTGTCGATGAACGTGCCGGTCATGGTGACGAGACCCTGACGTACGGGCTCCTTGGTCTGCGCGGCGGCCGCCGCTATGGGCGCGGAGCCAAGGCCGGCCTCGTTTGAGAATATACCGCGCGCGACGCCCTTTTGCATCGCCACGAACATGGCGCCGAACGCGCCTCCGGCAACCGCGTCAAGACCGAACGCTCCGCGTACGACCTCGATTATCGCAGCGGGTATCTCGGTTATGTTGAGTATAAGTATCGCGAGACATACGACGACGTAGGTTATCGCCATAAAGGGGACGACTACCTGAGAAACGCTGGAAATTCTCTTTATGCCGCCGATTATTACGAGCCCGGCAAAGAACGTGACGAGAAGCCCGCTTATCACTATGGCCAGCGTTATCGGGTGGTCGGGGCCGATGGAGAACAGAACGTGCTCCATGTTCGGGTCAAACACCGTCTGCACGGCGGAAGTTATGCCGCTTATCTGCGTTATCGTGCCTATACCCATGATGCCGGCTAGCGCGCCGAAAAAGGCAAAAAGCTTTGCAAGCCATTTCCAGTTTTTGCCCATGCCGTTTTCGATGTAGTAAAACGGGCCGCCGAGCACATGATTGTCCTTGTCGATGGTGCGGTACTTTATGGCGAGCAGTCCCTCGGAGTATTTCGTCGCCATGCCGAAGAAGGCCGCGACCTCCATCCAGAACAGCGCTCCCGGGCCGCCGACCGCTATCGCTCCCGCGACGCCGACGATATTACCGGTGCCTATGGTTGCGGAAAGCGCCGTGCACAACGCGGCGAAGCTCGTCACCTCGCCCTCGCCGTTGGCCTCGTTTTTGACCATGTACTTGAGCGCCCTCGGCAGATGAAATACCTGAAGCAGGTTGAGCCGCACCGTGAGCAGCACGCCGCATCCGATGAGCAGCACCATCAGCGGTATGCCCCAGACCCAACCGTCAACGGTGCCTATGATACCGTTTATGACGTCGCCGAGCGTAGGTTGATCTATCATTCTCCGTTCCCCCTCGATTGGCCGTGCAATAAACGCAAACTCCCCTAAATTTGCGTTTACACGGAAGGAAAGCAGTCGTATTTGGCTGTTTCCAATAAAAAATATGTTTCAACTATACAGTACACGGGAATATATTTCAAGATAAAGTTTGCATGGCCGAGGGAACCGCTTTACAGGACGCAGATTTTTGAGTATAATAAAGTACTGTGATTATAGACACAATTATATATTTTAACGGAGAATTTGAAACGATATGAGCATGATTGAATACGATGAATACAAGCAGAAACTCGGAGCTCTTGAGCCTGTGCTCGGCGAGCTCGAGCAGGCGCTTAACATAGAGGGCGCGCGTTCGCGGCTTGCGGAGCTCCGCAGCGAGAGCGAGCAGGAGGGCTTCTGGAACGACCTTGCTCATTCGCAGGCCGTGGCGCAGGATATAAAGCGCCTTGAAAACAAGGTTCACGCCTTCGACAAGCTGAAAAGCGACTGGGAAGACGCCGGGACGCTTTGCGAGATGGCGATGGAAGAGGAAGACGAAAGCCAGCTCCCGGAGCTGGCCGAGGCGTATTCCCGCATCGAGAACGAGGTCGCGGAGCGCCGCATGTCGGCGCTGCTTACCGGCGAGTACGACGCAAACAACGCCATGATAACTTTCCACGCCGGAGCCGGAGGAACCGAGGCTCAGGACTGGGCGCAGATGCTGCTTCGCATGTACACCCACTGGGCGGAGCGCCACGGCTTCAAGTGGCAGACGCTTGATTACGAGGACGGCGACGAGGCCGGAATAAAGGCCGCTACCATCTCGATAGAGGGCGAAAACGCCTACGGACTGCTCCGCAGCGAAAACGGCGTGCACCGCCTTGTGCGCGTCTCGCCGTTCGACGCCAACGCCCGCCGCCAGACCTCGTTCGCCGCCATAGAGGTCATGCCGGATCTGCCGGACGACAACACGATAGAGATACGGCCCGAGGAAATCGAGATGCAGGCGTGCCGTTCCTCCGGAGCCGGCGGACAGCACATCAATAAGACGTCGTCAGCGGTGCGCATAAAGCATCTGCCGACCGGGATCGTCGTGTTCTGCCAGACCGAGCGCAGCCAGTTCCAGAACCGCGACAACTGCATGAAGATGCTCCGCGCCAAGCTGATGGAGCTCAAGGCGCAGCAGCACGCGGAAAAGGTATCCGACATCAAGGGCGTGCAGATGAAGATAGAGTGGGGCAGCCAGATACGCTCCTATGTATTCATGCCCTATACGATGGTAAAAGACCACCGCACGAATTTTGAGACCGGAAACATCAACGCCGTCATGGACGGCGATCTGGACGGCTTTATCAACGCCTACCTGACCGCCGCCGCAAACGGAACGCTGGAAAAATAACAAAACTCCCCGCGTCCATCAGGGCGCGGGGAGTTTTCTGCAATGTGAAGGCCGGGGGGGGGGTGGTGAGTAATAAACACCTCAGCCCCCGGGCTTTTATTCTTTGTCTTTTATGCGCCTTTCCATGCCTTCGGGATTCGCCGCGTAATATACGGCGGTGTCGGCCGATATTTTTCCGCTCCTGTACAGGGCAAGTATGCTCGCGTCCATCGACATCATGCCCTCGCTAGCGCCAGCGTAGATGCAGGCGTCTATCTGGTGCGTCTTGGACTCGCGTATCATGTTGCGTATCGCGGTATTGACGTGCATTATCTCGAACGCCGGAACAAGCGACCCGTCGAGCGACGGGAGAAGCTGCTGCGATACTATCGTCTGAAGCAGTATCGCGAGCTGGACACGTATCTGCGACTGCTGCTGGGGAGGAAAGACATCTATTATGCGGTCTATCGTGGCGACCGCGCCCGCGGTGTGCAGCGTAGAGATAAGAAGATGCCCTGTCTCGGCGGCGGTGACTGCGGTCTTTATCGTTTCCAAATCCCGCATCTCGCCGAGCAGTATCACGTCCGGCGCCTGGCGAAGAGATGCGCGCAGAGCGGTTATATAGCTGTCGGTGTCGAGGCCTATCTCGCGCTGCGACACGACGCATTTGTCGTTGCGGTAGACGTACTCTATCGGGTCCTCGAGCGTTATGATGTGACCGTTGCGCGTGTGATTTATACGGTCGATGACGCAGGCGAGAGTCGTGGATTTGCCGCTTCCGGCGGGGCCGGAGACTATCACCATGCCCTTTGTGCGGTCGGCTATGCGCATGACCTCGTCGGGTATGTTGCATTTCCTGCGGTCGGGTATGCCGAAAGCCACGACGCGGATAACGGCGGCCATTGATCCGCGCTGCCGGTAGACGCATACGCGAAAGCGCGATATCTTAGGCAGAGACATTGAAAAATCGTCGTCGCCGTGTTCCATATAGCGCGATATGTCGCGGTTCGCTATCTTATAGATGTCGCGCACCAGCTCTTCGCTCTCGGCGGGCATGACGCGTTCGCTGCCGCGAGGGGAAATAACCTCGTTTATGCGGAAGGATACGGGAAGTCCGGCGACGATGAAGACGTCGGAAGCTTTCTTATCCGCGGCCTCGCGGAGTATTTCCTGAATATCTGACATGCGCGTCACTCCTCTGTTTCACCGTCCCAGACGTTAAGGGACTCGTCGGGGGACCAGATGGAAATATTTTCCGCCTGCCAGCGGAGTATGTCGTATTTTTGGCCCGATACTTTGACGTCGACCATAAGCTTACTGCCGTCGTCTATCGGAACGGAATAAGAATATACCGTCGCCCCGTCCTCGCCAGGCGACGTTGCCGCCGGGGCGACTTCGTCTCCCGCGAGTATCTGAGAGAGTATGGCGCAGGCGGCCTTGTCGGCGGCGTAGTAACCGCGCGTTTCCTCCGCCGTGCGGTCTGCCATCGCCAGGGACGCGTTGGCCGAGGAGAGCGAAAGAACGGAGAATATCGTGAGGCAAAGCACTGCGAGTATCATTATCAGCAGCGCGCTTCCGACGCTTACGCCGTGGGGTTTGCGTTTCATTGCGCACCGCCTCCCATCGCTCCGACGCTCATGGAGAACAGCTCGCCGCCCGAGCTTCCGCAGACGGTTATACAGGCGCCGGTATAGTACGGCGAATCGTCATCCGGTATTATGGTGAGGGAATAAACGCCGTCGTCCTCGGCGGAGGAGCAGTTTTCGTCGTAAGATGCCGAGACGGAGCCCAAGTCGCAATTCCCGCCGAGAAGCGCGGCCGTTTTGTCCATGTCTCCGCCGGCACTCTTGTACGCGGCGGCTGCGTTTTCGGCCAGCAGCACGGCGTTCTCGGACTCCCTTGCATTTTTCGCCAGAAGCGCGCTCTTTGCAAAGATATTCACGCATATGGCGGCGCAGACCGAGAAAAACAACAGAGCGATTATGAGCTCGATAAGGAAGAGGCTCGAACTGGAACGGGATTTCATCCGGCCTCACCGTCCCCGCTTGAAATATATATCAGCGCGGAGCGGCTCGACCCGTCCGTACCGGTGCACTCGACGCGGAGGAGCCCGTCGTCTTCAAGACTAAAATCTAGACTTTTTACAGAGAGCAGTTCCGTGCCGTCGTCGGCTCCGAGGCCTAGCGATTTTTCGGAAAACAGCTCGCGCATTTTACCGTCATAGGCGTAGAGCGCGGTCTCGTAAAGCTCCCCGTCAATGTCGCGGTCGATCAGCAGCGCAGGCGAGCCGCCCATCTCGCCGACGCTTATCGCGCCGTCGGCGTCGCCCTGACGCACTTTCGTCTCGATATACGAAAGACAGGTCCGAAGGTCGTAGCCGTCGTTTGCGCTGTCGTTCACCGATATGTACGAGCGCGTGCCGAACACGAGCACGGCGAACACCGACAGGGCGAACACCGTGAACAAAAGAAGAACGAACACGGAATCTATCGTATGCGCGCGGCAAGTCACGGCCCGTCCCCCTTTCAGACAAAAATCGACGCAAAAATCATGCAAGTATCGTAACGGTTATGTCGGGCATTATGTTGTCGGCAAATATCTCGTAATGCACGGCATATTCGTCGGCGTCGTAGGTAATGCCGTAGTGCTGCTCGAGATACGCCTCGCTTTCGGGATAGCGCCCCTCTATCGCGTAGCAGCGCACCGCGGCGCGCCGGACGCTGTCCTCAAGCACCTGACGGCCCTGCTCCGTCCCGCTGTTTCCCGCGTTTCCGGCGGCGAAGAAGACCACGGAGGCGACGAAGGCGAACAGGACCAGAGGCATCGCGGCGGGCAGAATATTTCGTATAGAAGTCTTTTTCATGGCGCCGCCCCGCTTAGCCTATGCAGGTCATGATGGAGATGAGCGGAAGCATGACCGAGAGAAGTATGAGTCCGACGACGACCGACAGGATGATTACGACTGTCGGCTCGATTATCGACACCGTGCGTTCGATGTGCTCCTCGGCGGCGTTTTCCTGCCTGTCCGCTATCTGGCTGAGAACGGCGTCCGTGGTTCCCGTGCGTACGGCTATGGCAAGCGTCCGGCTGTCGCGCGGCGGGAA
This sequence comes from Oscillospiraceae bacterium, assembly GCA_034926415.1. Taxonomy (GTDB): domain Bacteria; phylum Bacillota; class Clostridia; order Oscillospirales; family Oscillospiraceae; genus JAYFRC01. The sequence goes on along the minus strand of JAYFRC010000052.1, from coordinate 7,837 downwards.
TATCCCGCTGTCGCGTATCGCATCGGCAAAGGATGCGCCGGAGCTCATTCTTTTTTTGGCCGCGTCTATTTTCCGCGACATATCGACCGAGTCGCAGAGCATATCCGCAAGAGACAGCGCGTCGTCCATGTCGAGTCCGCTGGATACGCCCATGGACAGCGCGGAGGCAAATCTGGCGCCGATAATTAGCGCGCCGGAGCGCCCGCCGAGGAAGCGGCGGTACAGCCATTCGCGGCAGGCGGGCACGCGCGATAGGATAAAGATAAGGACCGCGGCCGCTATTATAATGGCGATAATTATGCCGGACGCGCCTGAAAGCGCGCGGCCGACGGACATTAGCCGCTCGACCCCCGCGGGTACGGATGTGCCGAACTGATTGAACACGTCTGAAAATATAGGAAGAACTTTTGTTATGAGTATCACTATGACGATCAGCATCATCACGAGCAGAAGCGAGGGGTAGGCGACGGCGGAGCGTACGGCGGAGCGGATATTCTCCTGACGCTCGTAGTATCTTGCGAGCGCGCGCAGAGAATCCTCGAGCCGACCGGTCGTCTCGCCGAGGCGCACCATATGTAGGAAATAATCTGGGAAGGAGCCGTTTTCCTCCATGGCGGAATAGAGGTAGCCGCCTCTGTCCGCGGCCTCATACAGCTCGCGGAGAAGTTCCTGCATATCCCTGTCCGGTTCCTCGGAACGCAGAAGGGACAGCGCGTCGGCGGGCGCGATGCCGTCGTGCAGCGTAAGTGACAGCTCCGAGGCGAAGGACGAAAGATAATCGGCGCCGAGCATCATCTTTTTCATGCGGCAACACTCCTTCTGTACGCGACAAAACGGGAATTTTGTAATATTATACCGTAATAATAGGCAAAATTCAATGTCACAGCCGAAAAAGCGGAGGGAGAAGCGGAACGCTTCCCCCTGCATTTTTTATACGCCCTTGTATTTGCGCCGCGTGGCTATGCCACCGCGTATATGGCGCTGGGCTTTGTTTTCGTCAAGTACGTCTTTGACCTGCAGATACAGCGTGCGGTTGTACATCGGCAGGCGCTCTGACAGGTCCTTATGTACGGTTGTCATGAATTGGAACTGTTTTATCCAAGCCCAAATCTCCCAGCAAACGCAGGTAAATATCCACGTTTCCTTCCTTATCGACTTCAATTTTCTGAACAACCTGTTTTAGCTGGGCGTTGGTAAGCTGCCGCACATCCGTAATGCTCTCAATAGTGTCAAAGGTTTTTTTAATGACCTCCTCTAACTGTTCGCCCTTGTCGATGTTAAATGCTACAAGCTTCAAATCATTCTCCGCCCGGGCAATCTCTTCTTTTGTGCCGCCGATCCGATCGTTCAGCTCCTGCCGGGTAATCAGATCGTCGGTATACATATCCATGTATTTCTGGCGGGTTTTATTGAGCTTGGAGAGCTTTTGCCGCAGCTCCTTCTCATACTCCACATTATCGCTCTTGGCCTTGTAGAGACGGTTAAACTCGCCCACAACGTGCTGAATAATGTTTTTCTTGGATTGCAGCACCTCGGCAAAATAGGCTTCCAGAGCCGCTATCAGCTCGTCCTCGCCAACGGCGGTACGGTTGGGGCAGCTATCAGCGCCCTGGCCATTGTGGCCGCTGCACACCCAACGGATATGGGTGTTTTTGTAAGTGCGGACGGTGCGCCGAAACGACCGGCCGCATTCTTTGCACTTGATAAGTGTAGAAAACAGATGCTTGTTGCTATGACGTTTCCGGTCTACCTTGAAAGTTTTACCCCGCTGCTCCATGAGCTGTACAGCCTTTTCGTATTGCTCCGGTTCGATGATCCGCAGATCGGGGCGTTCGGCCACAAGCCAGTCGGCTTCGTCCTTTTCCGCCCGCTGTCCGGTAAGGAAGTCGGTCACTTCCTGCTTGCCATTTATGACCTTGCCGGTGTATAGCTCGTTGGTGAGAATGCGGCACACGGCATTTTGCGACCAGATACATTCACGCTTTGTCCGCAGCCCCTTTTCATTCAGCATTTTGGCGATCTTGGCAGCGCCATAGCCTTCTTTTAGATACCATTGATAGATTTGCCGCACCACGGCGGCTTCCTGCTCGTTGACAGCAAGATTGAAATAGTCACCGATAGTTTTATCATAGCCGTAAACGATGTTCGGTACACGGCCTTTTTCGGCGTTGAGTTTCTTACCGAACTTCACGCGCTTGGAAGTGTTGGCGCTTTCCTCCTGCGCCAGAGCGCCGAAGATCGTCAGCACAAATTCGCTGTTGCCCATATTGGTCATGTTGGCCGTCAGAAAGACCGTTTCAATGCCCAGCGCTTTCAGCTTGCGGATACTTTGCAGAAGATCCACCGTATTACGCGCAAAACGGGAAATATCTTTAACGACCACCATGTCAAACAGGCCGTGCTCGGAGTCTTTTAAGAGCTGCAAGAACTGTTTCCGGGCTTTGATTTTCGTACCGGAAATACCCTCGTCCGCATAAATGCGAACCAGAGTGTCCCCGGTGCGCTGCGTGTATTCAGTAAAGAACCGTTTTTGAGCGTCCAAACTATTGAGCTGATCTTCTTTGTCTGTGGATACCCGGCAATAGGCTGCTACATTCATAGGGCGTTACCTCTCGAATAAGTAAGTACCTGTCTGTTACAACTGAGCTATGTTCTGTATCGGTTTATTATACAATTACGGACACAAAGAAAAAGAGCCATTCATGCAGAATGACTCTCGGCTGTTTCCAGATCGGCGGGGTAGGGGGGCGGCGCTGCAGTGACCTCAGCTGCGGATTGCATGGCCTGTTCTACCTTTTCCCGGTTGGCTTCTATGAACATTTTTAATATGTAGTCGGCGGTTGCTTCCGTCGTATTGGGATTATGGAGGCGAAAATTTAATTTTTGCTTTGACACGGCAGCGAACCACCTTCTTCTTTAGCTTGTTCTGTCTTTTCATATGTATGTAAATTTTAGAAAAGATAGCACCAGCGGTTTTTGTAAAAACTTAGTTTTCCTTGTCTATCATCTTTACAAGACGCTTGGGCAAGCCCGTTTTACATTGTGGTAATAGTGTTGCAAAGCAATAAAATCCTGATTGGGAATACTGTGGGCTTTGTTTGCCCGCAAAGCGATTTGGGTGATGGTGCGGGGAAGGCTGGCAAGCTTTTGTGTCAGAGATTTCAGTTATGCAAAATCCCGTTTAATCACATAACCGTCAATAATCCTGACGGCAGTTCGACTATAGAGCTGAAAGCATATAAAGAAATTGACAGTCTACTTGATGAATACCGCCATCTTTTAATAGAACATGAAAAGGTAAGTTAAGTCCGCTGATATGCCGTTTCTTCTCACTTTTATTTTTTGCTGCCGGAATCAACAGTAGCTATAGCCGCGATTTTTAGCGTATATTGCATTCCGCATCTTTCCTTAATAAATTAATAATAACCACCTATATCAGACGCTATCGCAAGCGACAAACACAGGTGGTTATTATTGTTTTACGCTGAATTCATTTACTTTGCACGTTTCCGTATTAGCGGGAATATATTTCAGTCATCCCTCATTGCATATTCAGCGGCGGTGTCAGCATGTATAAGCGCTGTATCATATACCGGCAAAGCGCTGTCCCCCTGCTTAACAAGCAATCCGATCTAAACTTCCTCATGAGCGCGTGGCAACGTCCGGGCAGAATCAGGCCAAGGGCGCTATCCTTGTAAAGCTTGTCGAGGACCTCATCCGGTTCGTCAATGCGGGCGGTCAACATATGCCGAAGAGTGGAAATTCTCTTATATACAAGGCAACTTTCTCATAAGCTTTGAATATCATAGAGCGAACGGGCGAACGCCGGCGTTAAGTTATGCGCAGCCAGGACTCAGCCCCAAACATTGGAGGGTGCGGTATGCAAAAAATGCCAACGACGAAGCCTCCCAACGCAGTCCCGAAATATTGCCGGGCCATGAAGGGAACTGGCCCAAGCTTTATTCGGCAGCACATTGGCTTTCTCGTCTACTTATGGCCTGTTTACGGCAACGGCTTCTGGATGTATCCCACGGGCATCAGCAACGGGATCCTATACGGATACGTATGGAAAGATTTTTGTTATAAGTATCTGAGTATCCGCGTGTCCATGATCGACTGTCTCTATTGATATAGGCTGCGCGTGATATAGGCTGCGCGCTTTCGTTTTGCAGAAAACCAGCACACCGCAGCCGCCTATCTTCGATAAAGATGAATAAATAATCCGCAGAAGGAGGGGGTTTATGGCTGAACAACCGGTGCTCCTGGAAAAACTGACCAGGTTCCAATCCGACCAACTTGAGGAAAATGGCCTGTTGGAGGTCATCGTGAAATATAACGGAGACCTTCGAAATATCGGTATACAATTGGGCGCCGATATTGAACTGTTAAGCCCCGATTACGCCATCGTCACGATCAAACTTGACCGATTGTCGGAGCTTTACACATTTCCGCAGATCGAGTACATTGAGCTGCCCAAAACGCTCACATTCATGCTGCAGAACAGCCTTGAGAGCGCCTGCGTTTCATCGGTTCAGCGCGCTGGGAAGTTCGGGCTGACCGGCGGCGGCGTGATTGTCGGGATTATCGACTCCGGAATTGACTACACACATTCCGATTTCCGAAATCCGGACGGCACAAGCAGGATTCTGTACCTCTGGGATCAGACCGTCGCCGGCCAGCCGCCGCAGGGCTTCCGAAACGGTACGGAATATACGCGGGACCAGATAGACGAGGCTCTGCTCAGTGCAAATCCAATGACTCTTGTGCCGTCGGCCGACACCGCCGGACACGGAACGGCCGTCGCCGGTATCGCCGCCGGAAACGGCGCCTCCAGCGGCGGAAAGGAAACGGGCGTCGCACCGGGCGCGAGCCTGATCGTTGTGAAGCTCGGGCATGCCGGTAACGAGCTTTTCACGCGAAACACAGAGATCATGCGCGCGGTAAAATACCTGTCCGACAAGGCTATTGCCCTGAACATGCCCCTGAGCATCAATCTCAGCTATGGGACCAACGACGGCTCGCACACCGGTGACTCCCTTTTTGAGCGCTATCTGAGCAACATGTGCGAGCGTTGGAAGACCGTTATGGCGGTTGCCACCGGAAACGAGGGCTCAGCGGCACACCACTACCACGCAAAATTGGCGCAGAAGGAGACCTTAACCATTGAATTTTCAGTCTCCAGTAATCCGAGAAGACTTTATATGACCCTGTGGAAAAATTTCGCGGACACCATCACCTTCGAGCTGGTCGGACCCAACGGCAGATCCACGGGGGCCATTCAGCCGCTGCAAAGCATTACGAGGGCGACGCTGGGAGGCACAGACGTTTCGGTAATATACGCGCAGCCGAACCACTACACCGTACTTCAGGAGGTGTACTTTCTCTTCTCCACACAGGGTGCCGGCATCGCTCCCGGCGTATGGAAGCTGATTGCGCGGGGCGAGCAGATCGTAGACGGCGAGTTCAACATCTGGCTTCCCACCGTTGAAGACGTGACACGGAACACGTCCTTCCTTCTCGCCGACGTCAATCTGACGATGACGCTGCCCTCCACCGCGCAGAACGTTCTCTCCGTGGGCGGTTACAACTCGATGCTCGGAATTGCGACCGCGTTTTCGGGCAGAGGGCCTGCAGGCGGCTGTTTACCCATAAGACCCGATCTGGTCGCCCCCAGCGTCAGCATTCTGACCACAAAGGCCGGGGGCGGATATGACACATACACCGGAACAAGCATGGCAGCCCCCTTCGTTGCCGGAGCGGCCGCGTTGATGATGGAGTGGGGAATCGTGCGGGGAAACGACCCGTTCTTGTATGGACAGCGTGTCAAGGCCTTTTTGCGGAGGGGCGCGAACAGAGAATTCCCGACCCGGTTTCCGAACAATCAGTGGGGCTACGGGGCCCTGAGCCTCTGCGACACCATGAGTGAACTGGTGGAATATACGAGGGTGGGGGGTGCGTTTTCATAGACGATGCGAAATCTGTGGAGGAGTTTATCTACTCCCCAGACGCAGTGGACTTTGTCCTGCGCAGCAATGAATTTGCCGAGCAATTTCTCCGGGACAATCCAGCCATTTTGACCACGCAGCCGCTGGCTGGAAGGTACGTCATTTGCTATACGGATATTAAAACCTTCAACAGCCTGATTAATCGGTTCGGATCCAGTTTCATTAGCTCCATTTCGCTTGTTTTGGGGCTGCTCGACCGCGCAAATCTTGAAGCGACCGGAATCTTGCCGGTCCACGAACAGCCATATCTGGACCTGTATGGCAAGGGCGTCCTGCTGGGCTTTGTCGATACCGGCATTGATTATACACAGAGCGTCTTCCGTTATGAAGACGGCTCCAGCAAGATTCAGTTTCTCTATGATCAGACAGTCCATGGACCTCCGCCCGAGGGGTTCTATACCGGCACGGAATACACCAACGAACAGATCAATCAGGCGCTGCGCGCGGAAGACCCCTATCAGATCGTCCCCCAGAGGGATGAAAACGGGCATGGCACCTTTCTGGCCTCCGTCGCTGCGGGGAGCAAAACCGGGGACTTTATGGGGGCCGCGCCGGACGCGGAGCTGGTCGTCGTAAAACTGCGGAAAGCCCGCCCCTTTTATCTCGACTGGTTCGCCGTTCCGCCGGAACAGGAATACGCGTATGAATCAACCTCCATTATGATCGGCGTGGAATATATCGTCAAAAAAGCACGCCAGCTCAACCGCCCCGTGGTCATCTGCATTGGGGTCGGAACTAACTTTGGCGCCCACGACGGGTTTTCAATCTTTGAGGAATACCTGAGTAACATCGCAAACTTAAAGGGCGTATGCATTTGCACTGCGGCCGGGAACGAGAGTCAGGCGCGGCACCATACGCAGGGAAAGATCGGGGAGAAGGGCGCAACGTATAATATTGACCTGAAGGTCGGAGAAAACGCAGGGGATGTGATTTTGGGAATTTGGAACACCATTTCCGACAAAATCTCCCTGTCCGTCCGGTCACCATCGGGAGAACTGGTGGGGAGAATCCCCTCAAAGCCCGGAACCGTCAGCAGCTCCAGCCTGATTTTGGAAGAATCAACCGTTCGGGTGGAATACTACTTCCCCTATGAGAGCACCGGGAGTCAGCTTTCGTCTGTAAATATTTCCAACGCAACGCCCGGAATCTGGACGATCACCGTCTACGGCGACATTATTCTCAACGGTACGTTTCACGCGTGGCTTCCGCTCACCGGCTTTGTGTCTCCCACGGTAGAATTTTTGTCCGCAACGCCTTACTACACCGTGACATGCCCGTCAACCATGTTCGGTTCAATCAGCTGCGGCGCGTACAACAGCGCGACCAATAGCCTGTTCTCCGACACTTCCTGGGGACCGACCCGCCTGGATCGTATGGCGCCGGATCTTGTGGCGCCCGGCGTGCAGGTCGGCGGGATCTATCCGAGCGGCCACGGCACCATGAGCGGAACCAGCGTCGCCGCGGCCATCACCGCCGGCGCCTGCGCGCTGATGATGCAATGGGGAATAGTGAAAAAAAACGACGTAGCGCTGAGTACCTACCAGATTCGTGCCTACTTGATCCGCGGCTGCAGCAGAAGCCCGACCATGATCTATCCCAATACACAGTGGGGGTACGGTACTTTGAATCTGATACAGACGTTTAATCTTATGCGAGAGCTGTGATATAAGCGCGATTAACTTTTAACAAGGGGTGCTGCATTGTGGCAGATATTCAGTCCATACAAAGTTTCCTTAACTCACCGGACACGGTGGGCTTCGTTGTGCGGGGCAGCGACGATATTGACCGGCTGATTTTGGAAAATCCAGACATTGTCGCAACCCAGACGCTGG
>JAYFRC010000038.1:0-5978 GCA_034926415.1 Oscillospiraceae bacterium | reverse complement strand
ATCTTCGTCGGGCTGCATGCAAAAGCGCGTAAAAAACGAGCCTCGTTCAGCGATTGCGGCTGAACGAGGCCTGTTCCCTATTCGATGCTTATGTGCTCCGAGCGGTTTTCCGTCAGGTGCGAAACGTAGGCGTGCATCTCTTCGGAGGAGTTTATATCTTTGCATTTGTCGATTATGGCTTTTTGCTGAGGGCCGGTCAGCGAATAGAAATATTCTGCGGCCTGCGTGTTTTGGCACAGCGCCATGCCGAATCCAAGGGGAAGGTCCATGAAGATCACCTCATGCCAAGCTTTCCCCGGGAAGGAACAAATTATACCTGCATTTTTGACATTTTTACAGCATTTCCGCGAACTCGTCCTCAGACAAAACGGGAATTTCCAGCTCCTGCGCTTTCGTGAGCTTGCTGCCAGCGTTCTCGCCGGCCACGACATAGGTCGTCTTTTTCGAGACCGAGCCGGACGCTTTGCCGCCGCGAAGCTCGATGAGCTCAGTCGCCTCCTGCCGGGTAAAGCGCGTAAGCGTACCTGTCAGAACGAAAGTCATACCGGCAAACGCGTCGCTGACACGTTTTTCCGTACTCTCCATACTCACTCCCGCACACTTTAAGCGGGTAATAAGATGCTTTGACTGGGGATTTTCAAGCCAATCGAGTATAAATTTAGCGGTTATCGCTCCCACGTCGTTGATTTTTGTCAGCTCGTCCAGCGAGGCAAGCGCGAGATTGTCGAAGCTTCCGAAGCGCCGCGCCAGAACCCTTCCCGCCGCCTGCCCGACCTGGCGTATCCCAAGCGCGTTGATCAGGCGAGCGAGACCGCGATCCTTTGAATTTTGTATGGCGTTTATTAGGTTTTGCGCCGATTTTTCGCCCATTCGCTCGAGCTTCATCAAATCCTGCTCATTCAGGTCGTACAGGTCTGCGGGCGACGAAACCATCTTCGCCTCTATCATCTGTTGGAGCACGGCAGGGCCAAGCCCGTCGATATCCATGGCATCGCGGCTTGAGTAATGCGTCAGATTCCGAAGCAGCTGCGCCGGGCACTCAGCGCCAGTGCAGCGTATGGCCGCTCCGTCAATATCGCGCGCCACGGGAGCTCCGCAGACAGGACAAAATTCCGGGAACCGATACGGCTCCGCACCATCAGGGCGCTTTGAAAAATCGACATCGACTATCTCAGGGATTATCTCACCCGCCTTCTGGACGATTACCGTATCGCCGACACGGATGTCCTTCTCGGCAATATAATCCTGATTGTGAAGCGTTGCATTTGTCACTGTGGTACCCGCGAGATGCACAGGGTCTAGCACGGCTTTCGGCGTCAGCGCACCCGTGCGCCCGACCTGAACGACAATGTCGCGGACGATGGAGGGCTTTTTCTCCGGCGGGTACTTGTACGCTATAGCCCAGCGTGGAAACTTGGATGTACTTCCCAACATTATGCGTTCTGACAAGCTATTTACCTTTACAACTGCTCCATCCATTTCAAACGGATAAAAATCGCGTTTTTCGTTTATAGCCAATATTTCGGCCTGGCAGCCGCCAATATCTGAGACAACTTTATGTGGTATCACACGGAATTTCTGGCTCTCGAGATAATCAAGCGTCTCGCTGTGCTTTGAAAACTCCCTACCCTCAGCAAGCTGAAGATTGAACACCTGAACATCGAGCCGACGCTTTGCAGCTATCTTCGGGTCAAGCTGACGAAGCGACCCGGCGGCGGCATTGCGGGGGTTTGCCATCAGCGGCTTGCCCTCTATTTCGCGCAGGGCGTTGAGCTCCTCGAACACCTTTTTGGACATATATATCTCGCCGCGCACGATGAGGTGCGGCAGTTTGTCCGGCAAAATCATGGGAATGGACTTCACCGTGCGGAGGTTCTCCGTTACATCCTCGCCGACCCTGCCGTCGCCGCGGGTTGCTCCGCGGACAAAAACCCCGTTCCTGTATTCCAACGCGACCGACAGCCCGTCCACCTTCGGCTCGACACTGTACTCGACATTTTCAAGCTCCACAGACATCCTTTCCCCGAATTCGGCGACCTCCTCCGGAGAAAAGACGTCCTGAAGGCTTTCAAGCGGAACCTCGTGCACGACAGGCTTGAATTCGCCGAGTATCTGCCCTCCGACGCGCTGCGTCGGAGAGTCCGGGGTTATCTCCTCCGGGTGCTCGCGCTCGAGGTCTTCAAGCTCGCGAAGGAGCCTGTCATATTCGTAATCGTCTATGACAGGCGCGTCGAGAACGTAATATTTATAGCCGTTTTCATTAAGAATATCGCGCAGTTCTTTCATTTTTTCACGATAATCCATGTCTTTCCTCCACTTTTGCTTTTAATTGGTCACAGCGTAACTTCCTATAATTTCCCTGGCGGTGTCGTCATCAGTATTGAAATACATATAGGAATTGGGGACATTGCCGACGATTATCGTCTCGGCCACGGCCAGCGAATTGCTGACGACGGTCGAGGTCTTTATTCCGGTCAGCAGTATGCTGACGTTGACGTCGATATTGAGCACTATCTGGTGCTTCGTTTGATTTATTCCGGCCGACGTGAACAGATTCTCAAAATCGGCCGTCGGAGAGCCGACCGCCGACATCTTGACGTGTATCTTCGGCCCGCGCGAAGCAAGCACGGTGATGCCCGTAAGACTCCCGACAGGTATCGCGAGTTCGCTCGACGTGACGTCGTTCATGCGCTCTAGTATATCGCTCATTATCTCCGACTGCAGGCGGTTGAACTCGACCATGTTGCTTTTGAGCGCGGTAACCTTGCCGTCGTTGTCCTTTTCAATCGTTATGAGGTCGTCGTACTCAAAATCTCCCTGGATTATGGCATCGTCCACGGCTTCGTTGACGATGCGGTTAACGACGTTGCTGACGCGGGCGGTAGCCATGCTCGTCAGTATCGGCATCAAGTTTTTGAGCGCAATATTTGAAAGAATAAGTATTATTATAAGAAAAAAGACCAAAAAAAGCATAAAAGCCCGTCTTCCGCTCATTCTCCTGCGGTAAAATCTGAATCCCCGAAGCATAGCGTCACCTCTGTGAAGTCTATGCCCGGGGCTTATTTACTTATTACCAAGCACTTTCTGGACAGCCAGCAATATGCCTGTCTTGCCGGATTCGTAGGTGAGGCCGCCCTGCATATATGCGACGTACGGCTCGCGCATCGGCGCGTCGCAGGAGAGTTCGATTGACGCGCCCTGAATAAACGCTCCGGCTGCCATTATGACCGGGCAGTCGTAGCCCGGCATATCCCAGGGCTCAGGCGTGACATAGGAATCAACCGGTGAGCCGAGCTGTATGCCCTGAATAAACGATTCAAGCGGCTCGGGCTTTCCGAAAGCTATCATCTGGATTATGTCGTGTCGGACTTCATCCGAGGCGGGCGTCGTCTCATAGCCGAGAAGCTCCATTATCCGAGCGCAGAAAACGGCGGTCTTCAGCGCCTGCGCCACCGTGTGCGGCGCGAGGAACAGCCCCTGATAAAGCGCGCGGTTATTGCCAAGCGTCGCTCCGCACTCGCGGCCTATACCCGGCACCGTCAGCCGCATGGCCGCAGCCTCGACGAGGTCGTGCCGGCCCGCGATATACCCGCCGGTCGGAGCAAGCCCGCCGCCTGGGTTTTTTATAAGCGAGCCGACGACGAGATCGGCGCCGACATCGGTCGGTTCCTGTTCCTCGACAAACTCGCCGTAGCAGTTGTCGACCATTATCGCGGCGCTCGGATTTGCGGTGCGTACGGCGCGGCAAAGGCTTCCTATTGTGTCGACCGACAGAGACCGGCGCGTAGAGTACCCGCGCGAGCGCTGTATCATGACGACCTTCACTCTCGGATCCCCCGCGGCTCTTGCCGCGGCAGCTTCATCTGGAAGCCCGTTTTCGAGCATCGCGACCTCGCGGTACTCGATCCCGTACTGGCGCATGTTTCCCGGCTCGTCGCCCGTGATGCCGATGACGCTCTGAATTGTGTCGTATGGCTTTCCCGTGACGTAGAGCAGCACGTCGCCAGGGCGGAGATTTCCGAACAGCGCGGCTGTTATCGCGTGCGTGCCGTTGACGAACTGCACGCGAACGAGCGCGTCGTCTGTATGAAAAATGTCGGCGTAAATTTTGTCTAACGTGTCACGCCCGGTGTCGTCGTAGCCGTAGCCGGTCGTCCCCGCGAACATATGCTCCGCCACGCGGTCCTTCTGAAACGCGGCGAGCACCTTTTGAGCGTTGCTCTCCGCTATCGCGTCGATGCGCAAAAACTGCGGTGCAACGTCGGCTTCAGCCCGCGTTGAAAGCTTAATTATTTTATCGTCAAACCCAAACAAATTCATATTTATCTCTCTTTTTTGGAATTTTACAGGCTGTTTATAATATCTTTGAAACGCTTTCCGCGCTCCATGAAATTCCTGAAATGGTCAAAAGAAGCGCTGGCCGGCGAGAGGATAACAACGTCGCCCTCGCGCGCGGCTCTTGCGGCAGTTTTGACCGCGTCGTCAAAATCGTCGACCGCAACTATATCCGGGCTTCCCTTTTTGTAATCCGGAGCAGTCTCAACGGCTCTGCGTATCTTGTCCGCCGTCGCTCCGGTGAGCACGAGATATTTGACATGCTCCGTTATCTCGGGGCCGAGCACGTCGTAAGGTATGTGCTTGTCGTAGCCTCCGGCAATAAGAATGACTTTTTTGCCGAACGATCGCAGACCCGCGATAGTGCGCGACGGCGACGAAGCAATTGAGTCGTTGTAAAAACGAACGCCGTCCTTTGTCCTGCAGAGCTCGATGCGGTGTTCGACGCCGCCGAAGCTTCCGGCGAAGTCCGCGATGATATTATCGGGCACAAGCCCGTCCACGGCGGCTATGGCCGCCATATAGTTTTCTATATTGTGCGCGCCCGGAAGCAGAATATCGGAGGTTTTAAGCACCTCCCTGTCCTTTCCGTTGCGGCGCATATGAATAGCTCCCTCTTTGAGATACGCTCCGTTTTCAACCTCGCCGCTTCTGCTGAACATCAGCACGGAGCCGAGCGCTTTTTTGCTGAGTTCACGGGTTATGTCGTTGTCCTGATTGAAGATTGCTGTATCGGCCACGCTCTGATGGGCAAAAATATTCTCCTTCGCGGCGACGTACTCGGCCATATCCTTGTGTATGTCGAGGTGGTTCGGCGCCAAGTTCGTCAGCACCGCGATATGCGGGCTCTTTTTCATAGTCATGAGCTGGAAAGACGAGAGCTCCAGCACCGCAAAATCGCCGGCGTCCATCTTCCCCGCTTCGGCGAGCAGCGGATGACCAATATTGCCGCCGACATATACCGTCTTTCCGGCTTTTTTCAGAAGCTCAGAAATTATCGTCGTCGTGGTCGTCTTTCCGTCGCTCCCGGTCACGGCGATAATCGTACAGGGACAAACGTCGAAGAAAATCTCCATCTCTGATGTCACTATGCTTCCGCGCGCTTTCGCGGCGAGAAATTCGGGTATGTCCGGCCGTATCCCCGGCGAGCGAAAAACAATGTCCTCGGTGAGCTCTCCGAGATAGTCTTCGCCAAAACGGAGCCCTGCTCCTCTGCGCTCTATCTCGTCGGCTAGCGTGCCGAAATACGCGCGCTCCTTTTTATCGCGTACGGTTACTGTTACCCCTGCGTCCAACAGCATATTTATGAGCGGAGTATTGCTGACGCCGATACCGATGACGGCGACAGACTTCCCCGTAATAGAACCTATATATTCGTTCAAACGCATTAGCGTATCCCCTTTTTCCGCAATTAAGTTAACTTGTAAATTATATCCCAATATGTGTTTAATATCAATCGCAAGTTGACTTTTCGCGCCCCTTCCTGTATTATAAACAGTTGAGTAAGCCAGATGGTCGCGCGGACAGCGCCGAAAGGCCGTCCGTGAGGAAAGTCCGGGATACACAGGGCAAGGATAACGGGTAACGCCCGCCGAAGGCAACTTCAGGAAAAGTGCAACAGAGATATACCGCGTATCGTCTAT
>JAYFRC010000055.1:0-23277 GCA_034926415.1 Oscillospiraceae bacterium | reverse complement strand
TCGTTTCGGAGGTCTATCCGTCCGAGGAACTCATGGACAAGGCTATGGAGCTTGCTGAAAAGATCGCGTCAAAGGCGCAGATAGCCGTACGCCAGAGCAAGCGCTGCATTCGCCGCGGACTGCAGACCGATATGTACACCGGGACCGCTTACGAGGCGGAAGCGTTCGGCGTCTGCTGTGCAACCGAGGATCAGAAGGGCGCGATGAAGGCGTTTGTGAATAAAGAGAAATACGAATTCATTAACAAGTGATTTGAGATTTCTCTGATTCAATTGATAAAGTAATTAATAAAGTAAGGAGATAATAATATGGCAATCAAAAACGTAGCTGTTATAGGTGCTGGAACCATGGGCCTTGACATTGCTCAGGTTTTCGCAAGCAAGGGCTATAATGTCACAGTGTCGGATATCAACGACCAGATAATTGACGCCGCTAAGGCAAAGCTTATCAAGGGCCTTGACAAGATGATAGCTAAGGGCAAAAAGACCGAAGAAGATAAGGCAGCAGTTCTCGGCAAAATGACCTTTGTCGTCGGCTACAAGACCTTCGGAGACATGGACCTCGTCATTGAAGCTATACTCGAGAAGATGGAGATAAAGAAGTCCGTTTTCGGCGAGCTGGAGACTATCTGCAAACCCGACTGCATTTTCGCTTCCAACACTTCGTCACTGTCAATCACTGAGATCGCTTCTGCTACAAAGCGCACGGATAAGTTTGTCGGCATGCATTTCTTCAATCCGGCGACCGTCATGAAACTCATCGAGGTCATTCGCGGCGCACACACCTCCGACGAGACCTTCAAGACCGTCAGCGATCTGTCAACCGCAATCGGCAAGACCCCCGTTGAGGTCGCCGAGGCTCCCGGATTTGTCGTAAACAAGATACTTGTGCCCATGTGCAACGAGGGCGTTGCCCTTTATGCAGAGGGCATCGCTTCCGCAGAGGGCATCGACACTGCGATGAAGCTCGGCGCAAACCATCCCATGGGCCCGCTGGAGCTCGGCGATCTTATAGGCTGGGATGTCTGCCTTCTTGTCATGGACGTTCTGTTCAATGAGACCCATGACCCCAAGTACAGAGCTCATCCTCTGATGCGCAAAATGGTCCGCGGCGGTCTGCTCGGCAGAAAGACCGGCAAGGGCTTCTACGATTATACGAAGAAGTAATTGAAACAGGAGGAGTTTTATTATGGATTTCAAGCTTGATAAAGAACATCTGCTGCTCCAGAAAATGTATCGCGAGTTTGCTGAGAACGAGGTAAAGCCTCTGGCTCAGGAAGTCGACGAAGAGGAGCGCTTCCCCGAGGAGACCGTCAAGAAGATGGCCAAGCTCGGAATGTTGGGAATCTATCTTCCCAAGGAATACGGCGGGGCTGGAGCTGATGTCCTCGCGTACATCATGGCTGTCGAGGAGCTGTCCAAGGTCTGCGGCACTACCGGAGTTATCATTTCGGGACATACTTCTCTTTGCTGCGCTCCCATATATGAGAACGGCACCGAAGAGCAGAAGAAAAAATACCTGCCGAAGCTGTGCTCCGGTGAATGGCTGGGCGCTTTCGGACTGACCGAGCCCGGCGCCGGCACTGACGCTCAGGGCCAGCAGACAACCGCTGTTCTTAATGATAAGGGCGAGTGGGTTCTGAACGGCTCCAAGATATTCATCACCAACGCCGGCTACGCAAACGTCTTTATAATCATTGCCGTTACCGGCACCTTTGAGAAGCACGGCCGCAAGCAGAAAGAGATCTCCGCGTTCATCGTAGAGCGTACCGACAAGGGATTCTCTGTCGGCAAGCACGAGAAGAAGATGGGCATCCGCGGCAGCTCCACCTGCGAACTTATATTTGAGGACTGCGTTATCCCAGGCGACCGTCTGCTTGGCAAGAAGGGCAAGGGCTTCAACCTGGCCATGAATACTCTGGACGGCGGACGTATCGGCATCGCCGCGCAGGCTCTCGGTCTCGGCGAGGGCGCTATCGACGAAACCATCAAGTACACGCACGAGCGCGTACAGTTCGGCAAGCGCATTTCCCAGTTCCAGAACACTCAGTTCGAGATCGCCAACATGCACACCAAGATGCATGCTGCGCAGTATCTCGTTTATGCAGCTGCATGCAAGAAGCAGGCTCACGAGCCCTATGCTGCTGATGCAGCAATGGCTAAGCTCTTTGCTGCCGACGCAGCGAGCGACGTTACCCGCCGCGCGGTACAGCTCTTCGGCGGCTACGGCTACACCCGTGATTATCCCGTTGAGCGCATGATGCGTGATGCGAAGATAACCGAGATCTACGAGGGCACCGCGGAAGTCCAGAGAATGGTCATCGCGGCTAACCTGAAAGTAAACTGACAGGAGGTAAATGGTATTATGAAAATTTATGTATGTGTAAAACAGGTTCCGGATACCTCCGGTAAGGTTGCAGTTAACGAGGATGGAACTCTGAACCGCGCTTCCATGGCAACAATAACTAACCCTGACGACATGAACGCAATGGAGGCTGCTCTCCAGCTTAAGGACGCCACCGGCGCCAAGGTCGTCGTCGTTACGATGGGTCCCCCTCCCGCGGAAGGCATGCTTCGTGAGCTCATAGCTATGGGCGCCGACGAGGGCGTGCTCATCTCCGCACGCGAGTTCGGCGGCTCCGATACATTCGCTACCTCTCAGATAATCGCTGCGGCTATACATCACCTCGGCATTGAAAAGGACGACGTCATCTTCTGCGGCCGTCAGGCTATCGACGGCGACACCGCTCAGGTCGGCCCGCAGATTGCCGAGAAGCTCGACATTCCCCAGGTTTCCTATGTCGCGGCCATCGAGAAGAAGGGCAACGGAATCACCGTTCGCCGCGCTCTCGAGGACGGCTACATGACCATCAAGGTTCAGACTCCGTGCCTGCTGACCTGCATCAAGGAGCTCAATACTCCGAGATACATGAGCGTCGGCGGCATTATGGAGTGCTACAGCAAGCCCCTTACCGTGCTCGACTTCCCCGCGCTTAAAGACGAGCCCCTTATAGAGCTGGACACCATAGGCCTGAAAGGTTCTCCTACCAACATCTTCAAGTCATTCACGCCTCCCCAGAAGGGCGTCGGCGTAATGCTTGAGGGCGATGACAAGGCCACCGCAAAGGATCTGGCCGACAGACTGCTGAAGAAGCATGTTATCTGATTGAAAGGAGAATGAAATAATGGCTACTTTTAATAGTGCTGATATCGGCGCTTTCAAGGATATCTGGGTATTCTGCGAACAGCGCGACGGCAAACTGATGAATACCGATTTCGAACTCATCTCCGAGGGCCGCAAACTGGCTGACGAGCGCGGCTCTCAACTGGTTGGCGTGCTGCTGGGCGACAACGTCAAGGGCCTGGCCAAGGAGCTCGGCGGCTACGGTGCAGACAAAGTTATCGTCTGCGAGAGCCCGCTGCTTAAGACCTACACCACCGACGCTTATGCGAAGGTCATGTGCGACGTTGCGATGGACAAGAAGCCTGAGGTTCTCCTCATTGGCGCTTCCAACATCGGACGCGATCTCGGCCCCCGCTGCGCAGCTCGTATGCACACCGGCCTGACCGCCGACTGCACGCACCTCGACATCGATATGCCGAAGTATATTGATTTCCTGAACACCTCGTCCACGCTCGACCTGAGCAGCATCAAGTTTGACATGCAGGATAAGAACCTGAAGATGACCCGTCCCGCATTCGGCGGCCATCTGATGGCTACTATCATCTGCCCCCGCTTCCGTCCCTGCATGTCCACCGTCCGCCCGGGCGTCATGAAGAAGAACGTGTTTGACCAGAAGAAGGCCGACGCGTGCGTCATCGAGGACTACAAGGTTGCTCTGGCCGACGCCGACATCCATACTCAGGTAATGGAAGTCGTCAAGGAAGCCAAGGAAATCGTCGACCTTATCGGAGCCGATGTTATCGTCTCCATCGGCCGCGGCGCTTCCAAGGACGTCGAGACAGCCAAGAAGCTGGCTCAGGACCTCGCCAACGCCTTCGGCGGCGGCGTTGTCGGTTCTTCCCGCGCCCTGGTCGACGCGGGCGCCATGTCTGCAGACCATCAGGTCGGACAGACTGGCAAGACCGTTCATCCCAAGATTTATGTTGCTCTCGGCATCTCCGGCGCTATCCAGCACAAGGCTGGTATGCAGGATTCCGAGCTCATCATCGCGGTAAACAAGAACGCGACTGCGCCTATCTTCGATGTGGCCGACTACGGCATCTGCGGCGATATGTTCAAGATCGTTCCCATGATGATCGACGCCATCAACGAAGCGAAGGCATCCAAGTAAGACGGTAAGACTCCTCCACATACGGACGGGGGCTTGTCCCGATAAGGGATAAGCCCCCGTCCGGCTCTTATACATGTTAATTGCTTTTCTTCAGTGTCCAAAAAAATTGCTTAAAGTTTCGCAAATTTGTCGGATAAGCTGAATAAGCGCGGGAAGAGATGAATATTCTTGCGTTTTGTGCCGCCGCGTCGTATAATTATTTACAATTTAGCGTATGACCGTGTAAAAGAATTGGAAGTGTACGAGCAATGAAAAGACCGTTTGCGACAAAAGAAGAACTGGAGCGGATATGCGCCGCATATCCGACGCCGTTTCATATCTACGACGAAAAAGGAATACGCGAGAACGCGAGACGCCTCAATGCGGCGTTTTCATGGAATCCGCGCTACAAGGAATATTTTGCCGTGAAAGCCACGCCGACTCCCGCTATACTTCGCATATTGAAGGAAGAGGGCTGCGGAGCGGACTGCTCGTCCGACGTCGAGCTTATGCTCGCGGAGAAGTGCGGCTTTTCGGGCGATGAAATAATGTTTTCGTCGAACGAGACGACAGCGGAGGAATATGCGCTTGCGGAGCGGCTTGGGGCAATAATAAACCTCGACGACATTACGCACATTGATTTTCTCAGGGACGCCGTGGGCATACCGGAGCGCATATGCTGCCGGTTCAACCCGGGTGGGCATTTCGCTCTCGACAACACTATAATGGACCATCCCTGCGACGCAAAATACGGTATGACCGCGCCTCAGATAGAGGAGGCTTATGTCCGGCTTCAAAAGCTCGGAGCAAAGCGCTTCGGCATACACTGCTTTCTCGCGAGCAACGTACTTTCCGACGACTATTATCCGTATCTTGCGGAGGCGCTTTTCAAAAAGGCCGTGGAGCTCCATGAAAAGACTGGGGCTGAGATTGATTTTGTCAACCTCTCGGGCGGCATAGGCACGCCGTATCTTCCGGGCGAGCAGCCCTGCGACATAGCCGCAATAGGCGAGGGCGTGCGAGCGGCGTTTGAAAAAATAATGGTCCCGGTGGGACTCGGCAGCGCCGCCATATTCACGGAGCTTGGACGCTTCATGCTGGCGCCCTACGGCGCGCTTATAACACGCGCGATACATGAGAAACATATCTACAAGGAATACATCGGCGTGGACGCCTGCGCCGCGAACCTTATGCGCCCCGCGATGTACCACGCGTACCATCACATAACCGTGCTTGGAAAAGAAGACGCTCCGTGCAATCAGATGTACGACGTCGTCGGCTCGCTTTGCGAGAACAACGACAAATTCGCCGTCGACCGGATGCTTCCGAAGATCGAGCGCGGAGACCTCCTGTTTATCCACGACACAGGTGCACACGGCTTTTCAATGGGCTATAATTACAATGGTAAGCTGCGCAGCTCTGAGATACTTCTCAGAGAGGACAGAAGCGCGGAGCTTATACGCCGCGCCGAAACGCCCGACGATTATTTCTCCACGATGATTTTCTGACGGAAAGGAACGTTTATATATATGGAAAAGGTCAAAATGAAAACACCGCTCGTCGAACTTGACGGCGACGAGATGACGCGTATATTGTGGCAGCAGATAAAGGACGAGTTGCTCATCCCTTATATAGACCTTAAGACCGAGTACTACGACCTTGGCCTTGAGATGCGCGAAAAGACGAAGGATCAGGTTACTGTGGATTCCGCCAGGGCGATAGCGAAATATGGCGTCGGAGTAAAGTGCGCGACCATCACACCAAACGCGCAGCGCGTCGAGGAATACAAACTCACGCAGATGTGGAAAAGTCCGAACGGAACGCTCCGCGCTATGCTGGACGGAACGGTCTTCCGCACGCCTATAATCGTCAGCAATATAAAGCCGGTTGTAAAAACCTGGGAAAAGCCCATCTCCATAGCGCGTCACGCCTACGGCGACATCTACAAGGCGACCGAGTACCGCGTGCCGGAGGAGGGCAAGGCGGAGCTTGTTTTCACCGATAAGAGCGGCAATGAAAAATTCCGCGAGACGATTTACGATTTCGAGTGCCCCGGCATTATTCAGGGTTCCTACAACAAGGACAGCTCGATATATTCCTTCGCCCACGCGTGCTTTAAGTACGCGCTCGGCATGAGGGAGGACCTGTGGTTTTCGGCGAAGGACACTATATCCAAAAAATACGACCACCGCTTCAAGGATATTTTTGAGGAGCTGTATGAAAACGAGTACAAAGCCGAGTTTGAAAAGGCCGGGATAAAGTACGAGTACATGCTTATCGACAACGCCGTGGCACAGATAATGCGCTCAAATGGCGGCATGGTCTGGGCGTGCAAGAATTACGACGGCGACGTGATGAGCGACATGATATCGTCTGCTTTCGGAAGCCTCGCAATGATGACGAGCGTGCTCGTCTCGCCGGATGGAAAGTATGAGTATGAAGCCGCGCACGGTACGGTCACGAAGCATTATTACAGGTATTTAAACGGCGAGGAAACGTCCACTAACCCGATGGCGACCATCTTTGCATGGACGGGAGGACTTCGCAAGCGCGGAGAGCTTGACGGTCTCGCGGAGCTCGCATCGTTTGCAGACAAGCTAGAGCAGGCCTGCTTAGATACGATAGAGCGCGGAGTGATGACGAAGGATCTCGTTATGCTCTGCGACGGAAAATCCGAGAGCGTAACCGCAACGGGCTTTTTCAAGGCTGTCCGCGCAAGGCTCGACGAGCTGCTGTAAAAAAGCCTCGATTTACCAATGAGCAGGGATGCCGTCTCATCAGACTCACCACGGGACTTGAGAATTTCAGAGCTGAATAATATTAAATTTGATAAGTTGCAATGCGCGCCGCGAGTTTCGCGGCGCGCATTTTTGCGTTCCCGGGAATAAACCTGTGGCAAAGAGCAGGAGCGCAGCATATACTGTACTGCCGTCATAATGCTGCGAGGCGGCGCGGACAGTGACGAAGGGAGCGATGAGGGCCGGTGCAGAGGCTTTACGATAACTTGGAAGAAGACACCGTTGACAACAGCAAAGATATGGTGGAATTAATAGCAAAATACAACGGAGATATAAAAAAAATAGCCGAAGGGCCTGGAGCATCGGCCGAAATTCTAACGGAAAACTACGCGATAATAACCATCGCACATAGAAATATTCCTAGGCTTTACGAGTACACGCAGATAGAAAATCTTGAGCTGCCGAAAAATCTGTACATTGCCGACGCCTACGACTTCATCTCAACCTGCGTACGCTCCGTCGTAATACTCACTACAAAAGCGGGCGGAGGGTACGATTCTTATACGGGCACAAGCATGGCCGCACCGCTCGGTTGCGGGACGCTGTGCCTCAGCACAACGATGACATATATGGACCGCTACAAGTGGGGAGGCGACGAGATATGGCTTCAAGCGTAGAAGACGAGGATTTGCTGCCGCTTGACGAATTCGTAAAGCTGCCTACCACAGTTGATTTTCAGGTAATAAATACAGACAGGTTCAAAATCTACGCAAAGGATAAGCCGTATTTGCATTTTGGAACGGAGCTCGCCAACAATTACGTCGTTGTCTACACGAACGAAAAATATATCCAGACGCTGCTTGCGGAGCTTGGAAACAACTTCCTTTCGTTTTATCCGAAGATCATGTCGCCGCTCGGCAGTCAGAGCAATAATGTGTCGGGAATAACGCGGACGCTGAATCAGCCGTTTCTCGGGCTTACAGGGCACGGGGTGATAATCGGAATAGTGGACACAGGGATAGATTATACGAAAGAAGCGTTCAGGTATGAGGATGGTTCCACTAAGATACTTTACATATGGGATCAGACCGTCGACGGTCCGAGGCCGGATTACATTTATTTCGGTTCGGTGTACGACAGCGAAAAGATAAACGAGGCGCTGAAGTCAGACACTCCGCACAGCATCGTTCCGACAATAGACGAAGATGGGCACGGGACGTTTCTCGCTTCGGTGGCGGCAGGGAATGAAGACATTGGAGCTGCGCCGCGCGCGAGCCTGATAGTCGTCAAGCTGAAGCGGGCGAGAGAGTATTATATCGATAGGTATCTGCTATCAAATGACGACCCGAATCTTTATGAATCGTCGGATTATCTGCTCGGTATGAAATATATTTTCGACCGCTCGGAGGAGCTGAACATGCCGATCGTCATCTGTATAGGCATGGGCTCCAACTCCAGCGCTCACGACGGAAACACGCTTTTTGAGGATTATATTTCATTTGCGTCCCAGCGCGCGGGGTACGCTATCGTGACCGCTGCGGGAAACGAGGCCAACGCCAGGCATCACACTCAGGGAAGGATAGCCAAGGGCAACAGCGTGGATACGATAAGCATAAAGGTCGGAGAGCAGGGAGTCTCGTTCTCCGTGACAATTTTCGGCCCCGCGTTTGACAAAATTTCGCTCGGCATCATATCGCCTACCGGAGAGGCACTGCCGCGAACGCCATTCAAATCGGGCCTTGAATATTATGAAAAATTTGTGCTTGAGGATACGATGGTTTACGTCAAGTATTTCAAGGATGTAAACAATAATCTTATCGTTGGCTTTCAAAATGCAACCGAGGGAATATGGGAAATAAAGCTCTTCGGCGATTCAATAGTCAGCGGCGAATACTGGGCGTGGCTCCCGATAACGGGGCAGGTAAGCAAGTCTGTGGAATTTCTGAAGCCCGTAGCGGAATACACGATAGTCTATCCGGCCACAGCCATGCGTGCCATAGTCTGCGGAGCTTACAACAGCGACGACGGAAGCCTTTTCGTTTCGTCGTCGTGGGGGCCGACCAGACTTCCGCGCAACGCGCCCGACTTTGTGGCGCCGGGGGTAAGCGTGATGGGAATTTATCCCACGGGTTACGGTACGATGTCTGGAACAAGCACGGCGGCCGCCGTATCGGCGGGCGCGGCGGCGCTGCTGATGGAGTGGGGGATAGTAAAGGGAAACATGCCTGCGATAAACGGAGAGCTGATACGCAGCCTGTTTATAGACGGATGCACGCGCGAAGAGGATATGCAGTACCCAAATATTAAATGGGGTTACGGAAAACTCAATCTCAGCGGAACGTTTTCCACGTTAAGGGAAACGGTAATAAACTATAACATCAGCGCGACGTATGGGGGAGGCCAGAGCAATGTACAATAACAGCGCCGATAATACCGCGCCGGTAAAAAACACGCGCGGAGGCGAGGGAAACCTTCAGATAAACGTATTTCGCAACAGCAGGGGCATGCCGGCCGAGGGAGCGAACGTATATGTAATCGACCAGGACTCCGGCAAGACCATAGGAGAGGCTAAGACGGACGCTACGGGGCGCGTGCCGCCGCTGACGCTCACAGCGCCGCCGCTTGAATATTCGCTGGACCCGGAAGCGCCGCGCCCATTCAACCAGTACGATGTCACGGTGTCGTTTCCGGAATACAATGAGGCGATAATAAAAAACGTACAGATATTTCCGGGCTGCACCTCGCTTCAGAAGGTCGCGCTAGTTCCGGCTTTCAGCGAGGTGACGATACCATACCCTGTGCTGTGGGGGGACTTTGAGCCGAAAATACCGGAATCTGCGATCAAGAAACTGCCGTTTCCGGATAACCTCGTGGTCTTGCCTGAACCCGTAATACCTGAGCTCGTCGTAGTTCACGCGGGCGTTCCGACCAACGCCGCCGCCGCAAATTATACGGTGGGATTCAGGGATTATGTCAAGAATGTGGCGAGCAGCGAGATTTACGCCACGTGGCCGACGGAAACGCTCCGCGCAAATATCCTGGCAATAATCTCCTTTACGCTCAACCGCGTCTATACCGAATGGTACCGGGGAAAGGGCTACGACTTTACTATCACCAATTCCACGGCCTTCGATCAGGCGTTCACATACGGAAGAAATGTTTATAAGGAAATATCCGATGTCGTCGATGAGGTATTCACGACGTATATTTCGAAAGAAAACATAAACCAGCCGCTCTTCACACAATACTGCGACGGAAAGGCAGTGCAGTGCGACGGGTGGCTCAGCCAGTGGGGTTCAAAGTATCTCGGCGAAGATGGCTACTCGTCGCTTCAGATACTTAAAAACTATTACGGGTATGAAATAGTGCTCAAGCAGGCAAAAAAGGTCGAGGGCATACCAATCTCTTTTCCGGGCGTGCTTAGCATTGGCTCCGAGGGGGATTCGGTGCGGACGATACAGCATCAGTTGAACGTTATATCGGGTAATTATCCGCTGATACCAAAACTGATTGAAGACGGAGTTTATGGAGCCAAAACAGAAGAAGCGGTAAAAACGTTTCAGGGTATATTCAACCTGCCTGTTACGGGCGGGGTCAATTTCCCGACATGGTACTCCATATCGGACATCTACGTGGCTGTCGCGAAGCTTGCAAAATAGCGCGTCACAGGTCGTCGGCATCCTGCACGGGTTTTTCGTACCGGTCGGTGGGCTGACCGGTGTAACTGCCCTGCGGGTCGGTTTTGCCGTGGCCGAGTTTCGTCATTTTCTTCGCCTTGCTCTGCGGATCTTCGCAGTGTTTGTCCTTCATTGTTGTTCTCCTTTCAATAGCGTAATATTATTCTGCCCCTATAAGCTGCAAAAACCCGCCGTTTACAAGAGCGGCGGGCTTAAATTGTTGGAAGCGATCAGGAGACGGTTGACAGCCGGCATGACGCTTCCCGGCTGCTTTTTTACATGCTTTTGCTCGAATACTTCTCTGTTCATTAAACGAAGGTCAAATAGGCACCATATTTATTAAAATCGAATATGATATAGTAAACTATAAACTTGGATGTGTTATTATGGCAATTAAAATATTTATTGATCAGGGACATAATCCGACTGGTTACCATAATACCGGTGCCGCCTGGTATGGCCTTTATGAACAGGATATAACATTTAAGGTTGGCAGTTACCTTGCGGATATGCTGAGCAGAGATCCTCGCTTCGAAGTTCGCCTGTCACGGCCATTGCCCACCACTGTCCTCGGAACCAACAATTCTACAAGTTTGGTAGAGCGGGTAAAAGCAGCAAATGCGTGGCCTGCTAATTACTTTATCAGTATCCATGCAAACGCTAACCTTGATACGAACATTAACGGTACGGATGTGTATGTATATAGACTTTATACCCAATCCAACTGGCTTGCAGAGCAAGTTTTAGACGGAATTGTGGAGACTGTAGGTACAAAAAACAACGGCGTCAGTGCAAAACCTTATTTATATGTTTTGAAGAAAACTAAAATGCCTGCGATCTTGGTGGAATTAGCATATATGTCTAATCCTTCAGATTCAGAAAAACTGCGTGACGACCAGTATCAGTTTGCGCAGGGCATTTATAAGGGAATTATGAGATATGTTGGATTTTACCGGAATATGTATTGTAAAAAATAACGCCTGTAATCATTGATGATTACAGGCGTTATTCGCGTACGCTTTAATTCATATTAATCTTTCAGCTATCACGACTCTGTCCCGTCCCTCGTTTTTTGCGCGGTAAAGGGCGTTGTCGGCAGCTTTCAGCAGCGTTTCACCGGTTAATCCGTTTTCCGGGAAGACAGCGACGCCGAGGGAAATTGTACATTTAGCGAGTGGTTTTCCAAGATTATATACTAATAGTTCCTTTACTCCCTGACGAAGTTTTTCAGCATGCAGCCTTGCATTTTCCAAATTTGTACCGGGCAGTACTTCCAGAAATTCTTCTCCGCCGTATCGGCAGACGATGTCTCCGCCGCGAGCCGTTTTATTCAGGAATGCGCCCAATTCGCGCAATAATGCATCTCCGGCGTCATGGCCGGCAAGGTCGTTAAAGTCCTTGAAATGGTCAATATCAAACATAATCACTCCGACCGGCTTGTCTTCACGTTCCGCACGGTTAAGTTCTCTTGCAAGCGTCTCTTCCATATACCTCCTGTTGAAGAGGCCGGTAAGGACATCTCGTATAGATTGCTGACGAAGAGTCTCTTTTAACTTCAGATTGGATAACGCAAGCGAAATGTGTTCTGCGATGGTCGTAACGATTTGTACTTTATGATCCGAATATAACTGGTCTGTTGTTTTATGCTGTGAGTGTCCGGGGAAGTCGATGTGATTCAGGTGGAGAATTCCGATGGCCTCTCCGTTTACCAGCAATGGTACGCATAAATACTGGCCTGACGCAGGGCCGGTGACATGTCCGCAAAGCAGGCCGGGGTGGTGGCTGTCGACAAGATGCTGCCTCCCGCGCCGAATGGACCAGCAGCTTAAAGGCTCAAACACTTTTTGTACGAAATCAGACTCACCCCATACCTCAACAGCCTCGGCTATATTCTTGGATTCTTTTATTAAATAAAGCGCTCCGTTACTGAACGGGCAGATTCGTTTGATATACTGGGCGCTGATGGCACAGGCCTCGGTTATTGTCTGACAGCTCTGAAGCTGTTCGCCCATTTCATTTAATCGGTTCAGTTCAGCGGTTCTTTGACGAAGCTGTTCAACCCATGAAGCGAGTTCCTGATTTGCTTTCTGTAGCTCATCCTCAGCCTGCTGCCGCTTTGTTACATCGATACCGGTAGCAATAACATATTCAGCACGCCTGCTACTGTTCAGAATTGCAGCAAATGTCCATGAAATAAGATGTTTGTCCCCGTTTTTTGAAACCAGCACAGTATCATATGTACCGCCGTAATTTTCACCAAGCAGTTTTTCAATCTCTTCAAGTGTAATGACAGGATCAAAAAATTTATGGTCCCACAAATATGTACCGTTTATTTCATCAAACGAATAACCGGTCATCTTTTCACAGGCCCGGTTAAACTTGGTGACTATTCCTTTATGATCAAGGACAATAATCAAAGTTGCCGCGATATTTAATATGGCATTTGAAAAATCGCGTTCTCTGGTAAGCTCATATTCGGCTTGCTTTAAATTGGAAATATCGCGTATTGATGTAAGTAACACATTTTTTTGGCCGTTAAATTCAATAATATCAGTATTTATCAATACAGAGACCGCACTGCCGTTCTTATGCCTTAGTTTTGTCTCGAAGTCCCGCACACCGCCGAGATTTTTCGTTAATTCAAGCAGCTGCAGTCTGTAGGAGGGGTTAAAATAAAACTCCCGTATGCTCATGCTTTTTAATTCGTTTGCGTTGTAGCCCAGGAGTTCCTGAATGGCGTTATTGCTGACAATTAAATTACCCTGGAAGTCTGTAACGGTGATTCCAACCGGAACATTTCTGAAAAGAGTCTGGTAATTTCTGTCTGAATCTATCAGGCTCTTATGTGTTTGTATGAATTGCGTTATATCATATAATGAGGCAAGCAGTACGTGTTTATCATTAAGCTGGATATTATCGACATTTGCCAGTACCGTATGCGATGTTCCGTTTTTATCTTTAATCTCGACTTCAAAGTCGCGTACCGTATTTGATGAGTCGAACATGTCAAGCAGGCGTTGCCTGCAGTTATGATCAGCGTACAGGGCGGAGACATTCGTATTCCTGTAGTCATCAATGCTGATTCCAAATAAATCCTGTACGGTTTTATTGAAACTGATAATGGTCCCGTCGGTATCTGTGATGATTAAGCCTATCGGTGAGGCGCTGGATAGAAACCCGAACTTTTCGTATAATGACGTTGAATCTGCATCTTCCACAGATGGCTTGTCAGGATTTGATTTTTGCATATGTTTATCCTGCAGATCAATATTTTCAAATGACTTATCCAGCTGCTCCATAGTCACATCCTCCTAAATACGTTTAAGATATCGCCTTTGGCTGCGGCGCTAATCGTTTCATGGGTAGTTTGAAAATTCTTTTTCAAAGTAAGTATCGTTACTATGAAGCCTGCGATTGAGATAATTGCAGGAATACCAACAGGCAAAGAACGCCATTTATAATACCTTAACCCAATTTATTAAAGCTAATTATATCAAATAGACTAGATATTGTCACTAAATTTTGCTTCCGAGTATCATTATAGGGCTTGTTTCCCGCAATACCTTACAAACATAGGTGCAGAAAAAGACCGTCGACTTAAGTCGACGGCCTTTCGCGTTGCGGAGTGTAATTACAGAACTTGAAGCAATGGACAGCGGGCAATAAGTAAGTGGCGATAAATCCAACTCTGTTTTGCATGGACATCGAAAATATCAGCGGTTCTTTATAAAGGTTATAAACGCGTCTGCCTGTGCCTGAAGATATGGTGCGCTGGAAGTTAATTGAAGCGTACCGTCTTTGTCAAGCTGCTGTGCGGCGTTCGGTATAGTCAGGCGCGGCAAATTCATAACGTCCATATTCAAAAGGCTGATAAGAGTTACCAAGTGATCCTGTGCTGTTCCCGTGCCAGACATTCCGGGTGTGATGCCGCTGATTGCGGCCGGCTTACCGGAAAGCACCTGGGGTTCGTTTTTGCTGATGGATCTGGACATCCAGTCAATCAGATTTTTCAGCGCCGCGGAGAAAGAATGGTTGTATTCCGGTGTGAAAAACCATATACCATCGGCGGCTTTGACCTCTTCACGTACCCGCCGGACAGCTTCTGGAGCCGGAAATTCAATATCCTGATTCATGAACGGGACATCGGCATAATCCAGAAGTTCAAAATCTGCCTGATCCCCAATCATGCTCTTTGCAGCCATTGCCAGCTGACGATTATATGAGCCCTGACGCAAAGAACCAACAATTGCCAATATTTTAAGCCTTTTCAAGTTATTTCAGCTCTTTTCATTAAAAATATAATTGATAGAACTTATGCCCGTTGTCGCTATGCTCAAATTGTTCAATTTAAGCGCCTATATGATAATTTTCTTAAATTAATTATAATTAATTATACTATTATGTCGTAAAAAATGCAATATAATCGTTCCTGCGAAAGTAATTGAAGTCAATTAAATAAGGGTTATTTTTTCTTTGGTATCGCCAATCGCATAAAAGCGCGAGCAATTGCCGCGGGAAAGGTCAAAAGTACGAACATACAAACATGCAAGGAAACGGACTATATTTTTGCCTGCCGGATGGCAGGAGTCTCCATCTGATTATGTTAGACGGTTAAATACGCCTTGAAGAAAGTTGTTGTTAGATAAGCTGTTAGAAAGTGAAAAAATTGAGAAAATGCTATAAAAAATGAAAAAGTCCCGCAGACGTTGAATCTGCAGGACTTTTTACGTGGTCGGAGTGTCGGGATTCGAACCCGAGGCCTCTTGGTCCCGAAGCGTTCTGCAAATCTTTTTTGTATCAAATATGCCCGTTTTTAGCTATTTTTGCTCGGTTTTACTTCCTCTCCGTTACTCTTTGACCACATGTTTTCCGCGTGTTCCATGTGTGTCTGTGGCTGTTTCTGTGGTCAACTAAACGCTTCCCGATTACGGTACATTGCCGTGACGGGAAGCATTTATTTTTGCCTAATCAACAGCCGTGGCAGGAGAAGACGACTGAACTTGTCAAGCCTACTCAGGAATTGCGTCGCATAAACAAAGAAATAAGGCTAAGTAAGAGTGTTATATACTCTGTAAAATAAGCTGTCACCGAAAGCAGAGGATCTGTCGGGGCTAAACGCCTCAACAGATCCTCTGCTTGTATGATGTTGAAGATTTTAAAATGGTTTTGTCAATCCGAAGTGTCAGCTTGGTGGACAAAGGCTGATAAAAAGGGTCCGATAATTATTTCATGGACTTTTCATATCAGCTTTTTTCAGGTTTTGCTTCGCACGTCCACCAGCTCCGCTTTTTGCAGAAGGCGCAGGATCGTCACAGCGGTTTCCGCACGGGTGATTGCACTGAGCGGCGAAAGCGTTCCGTTGCTCTTGCCAACGATCAGTCCGCTGCCAACATTGAATGCCACCGCCTCCTTTGCCCACGCGCCGACGCTGCCCGCGTCGCTGAACGCAGAGAGTGAACCGGTGCTGCCGGCGAATTCCGCAACTTTTGCCGCCCGCTGAAGGATTGCCATAGCCTCCTGCCGGGTGATGTTCTGATTTGGCCTAAAGCTGCCGTCGGTGTATCCGTAGATAATGCCGTACTCGCTGGCCGCGCCAATGGCTCCGGCGCACCATGCAGTACTGGAAACGTCGCTGAAATTGCTGTCGCCGGTTTCGGGCAGACCCAGCGCCCGGACGATCATCGCCGCAAACTCCGCGCGGGTCACGTTGGCTTCTCCGTCAAACTTGCCGTTGCTGCGCCCAAAGATCACGCAGCGGGAAGCCATTTCGTCCGCCGCCGCCGCATACCACTTGCCGGAGGCGTCGGCAAAGCTCTGCTGGTTCAAGATCAGCACATAGGTGGAGTTGGTCAGGGAATTGATTTTTGCGTAATACTTGCCGTCCTTTTGATAGACCTGAGTGGGGACGTGTTCGCCGTCATCGGCGCGAATGGCAGTGGTGATTTTACTTGCATCGTAGCCGACGGGCAGTTCAATGATGCGCTGGACATAGCGGTCGAACCGCTCCACCTCCACGGTTTTGCCGCCGTAGGCGGCGGTGACGCTGAACTCCACAGGGTTCAGCACTACCGTGCCCTTGTCCGTGGTCTCGGAGCCCGCCGCGAGATTTGTGATGGTCACGCTGATTGGCACCTTGGACGGATCCGTTGCGCCGAGGGCGGTCATGAGCGTTTCCGTGTCCACCGCCGTGGTGGGCATCTGATAGGTCACATCGCCGGTTCGGACGGAGAGGGTCATGTCCTTCTTCGCCATATCCTCCACATTTTTGACCACCAGCTGGGCAACGGCGGTATTTGTTTTGTCGCCCACCGGCACCAGAACGCTTTCACTGGCCTTGTCGATCTGCGCTTGCAGCTTCGGCTGATCCACGGTGACGGTGGTCTTGTCGCCGCTGACGGTCTGAGTGCCGATGTCGTACTCTGTGCCGTCCACATAGATGGGGTCGGCCTTGGTGGTCGAGGAGACGCCGCCGGAGGAGGATCCGCCGCTTGCCGTCCAAGTTGCCGCAATCGTTGTGGCGGCAGTGGGCATGGTGAAGGTGGTATTGGCGCTGGATGCGCTGGCAAACACGCCGCCGTTAGAGGTTGTCCATCCGCTGAATGTGTAGCCGGACTTCGTGCCCGCATTGATGGCTACGCTTGCGCCGGAAGCGTAGCCGCCGCCTGTCGTGCCGCCATTGCCGCCATTTAGGTTGACCGTCAGCAGGTAGGTCGGCGCACTCAATTTCTGATAAGTCGTGCCGTCATCCTTAAAGACGTTGGTGTAGTCGCCGGTGTCCGTCCGCTCGGTAGCGTCGTTGCCAAAGCCTTTGGTATCATCGTCCGTCAATTCGACATTCCCAATGTCCTTGCTGTTAATGGTCAGTTCGCCATTGCCGTCATAGGGGAGATCAGGCAGAATGAAGCGTCCCTTGTTATCGGTGATTGTGGTATAGGTATCATCCCCAATGACGATTTTCACCTCTACATTGGATTCAGGGTCGCCATTCTCGTCCAGAATAATCCCGCTGTAGTTATAGGTTTCGTCAATGTCCTGACCGTTATCCGGGATCACGATGGGCTTGTAATTGCCCCAGTCCAGCTCATCGCCAGCTGCGTCATATGGGAGCGGCTTGATGACATCGGTTTTCAGCGCCAGATGGGAACCGTATGCCACCGGCTTGAAGGTGAACAGTGTGCCAACGCCGGCAGAGGAAGCGTAGCTGCCGTCCAGAGCGGTGAAGAGGAAACCGAAGCTCTCGTCCTCATAGGCCCAGATCATGCCGGTACCGAGGCCGCGGATTTTCACATTGTCCGATCCGTACAGCACTTCCTCGACATATGCCGCCTCGCCAACCTGCTGCTTGGTTGCGCCGGAATACCAGTTGACGGAATTGTAGAATGTGTCGGTCTTGCCCGCCGTTTCCACACTGCTGATGAGTTCAAACTTGATATACTGTCCGTCTGTCAGCGTCACGGTATGCAGGCTGTTATCGTAGGGCGCTTTCAAACCGAAGAAATTTATGCTGCGTCCATTCTGGGGGAACGCCGCCCAGCGCTGGGTGTCAAATAGGTTGCGGGTGGTGAATTTCACATTGCCGATGCCGTCTGTGGGCGTGATTACCGTGAACGTCACGGCAAAGGCCTTGTCCGCTGTCGCTGTCGCAGAGAAAAAACCGTCCTTTGCATCAGACAGAACGTTCTCGCCGCCCCATGTGGCGGCAGTAATCTCATATCCGTCGGCGGGAGTGATGGAGAACATGGCGGTATCGCCGCTGGTGAGCGAATAAGGACTTGCGCTGCCGGTTCCCGCACCGAGATACTTTACCGTGCCGCTGCCGGTGGTGCTGACAGTGACAGTGACTTTCGCCTGCTGGCTGCCACCGCCGTTGCCGCTTGGGTTCGCGTACACCAGCACCGCTTCGGGACTTGCAACAGCATCGTAGGTCAGCGTTGCATAGCTGCCGCTCTGGACAGTCGCCGAAGTGACTGCCTGCGCGGGCAGACCGTTGAACTGCACATAGCCGTTTGCTTTGGTCGTGCTGGTGTATACGGTACTGTTCACGGTGATTTTTACCGTGGCTCCGGAAACTGCCGCTCCGCTGCTGTTAACAACGCGGATCAGCTCCTGATAGGTCACGGAATCAGGGGCGGTCTTTTTGCCTTCATCGGGTGCGAGATTTTTGTTGTCCAGTTGGTCTTCCGTATACGGATTGTCCTGCTCCGTAGTATAAATCACGCTGTCGCCGCTCTTGTGCGCCTGGAAGCTCACAAAGGTACCAACACCGCCGCTGTATTTATACGCGCCGTCCATGGCGGTATAGAGGAAGCCTTCCTCGCCCAAACCCCAGACAAGACCGCGGGTGGAGAGTGTGGTTTCCGTCGCCTGACCAGAACCGGAGTGCAGGACTTCCTTTACCACAGCACCTGCTCTGATTTCGGCCTCTGTCGCGCCCGTATAGCGCTTCACGGAGCTAACGATGCGGCTTTGAACATCGGTTGGAAGCTCGGATACAGCGGAGACATACTCGAATGTCACATAGTCGTCGCTGCTGGCAAAGCTGATTTTCCGCAGATTCTGGTCATAGGGTGCTTTCAGACCGCTGATGCGGAAGCTGCGTCCTTCCACGGGGAACGCCGGGGAACGCTGGCAGTCCCAGAGCTGTGGTTCGTAGAATTTGGCTGAGAAAATCGATGCTTTTGCCTCAATCTGATTGCTCTTGAAGCCGGGGTAGGTTCCCGCGTCCACGGAGGGCTGAACCCATGCAATGTAATCCGTTGGAGTACCCTGCGCCTCGCACCAGCCGTTCAGCGCGGTCAGAAGATTTGTGCTGCCGTAGGCAAGCGTCTGATCGCTGCCGCAGTTTTCAGTGGTTCCGGCAGTCAGGGCTCCCGTGGCGGATGCAAAG
The DNA here is from genome assembly GCA_034926415.1 of Oscillospiraceae bacterium. Lineage (GTDB taxonomy): Bacteria > Bacillota > Clostridia > Oscillospirales > Oscillospiraceae > JAYFRC01. The sequence continues at coordinate 3,702 of JAYFRC010000055.1, read as the reverse complement.
GTTCCGCAGCCGGTCACAGTACCCGCGTTATTCTGATGATCTGCGATGTCCCTGCCTGCAAGCCCATAGCAGTTTTCTATCGTGCCGGTGTTGCCATCTACATAGTTATGATGGGAAATGCTTCCTCTGTTGTCTTCGACGGTCGCAGCACTCCAGCAGTTTGAGATGGTTCCGGCATTTTCTCCCGTGATGCCGCCAATACAGTCGCCCTCGATGCTGCCGAGACTCCAGCAGTTTTGAATGAAAGCTCCAACGGAGTTCGTGCTTGCAATCATGCCGCCGCTGGATTCATCTCCGTCGGTGGAAACAATTTTCGCATTCACGCCGCAGTTTTTGACCATGCCGACATTGGTCGCCGTGATTCCGCCTACATAATATTGTCCGAAAACACTTGCGTTTTCGACGAAAACATCGTCAATCGCACCCATGTTTCCACCTGCAACGCCGGCAACATAAAGCCATGATGCAACGAGGCTGTTTTTCACAGTAAGAGATTTTATGGTGCCTTCGTTAACGGCAAACAGACCTGCACCCATGTTTTTTCCTTCACTTGTCAGGTCGTTCTGGAACAGGCCGCTGATAAAGTGTCCCTGTCCATCAAAGGTACCCGAAAATACCTTTGAGCTTCCGCCGAGGACGACAACGCCGATGGACGTCCATAGATAGCCGCTCATGTCAAGGTCTGCCGTGAGCTTGACCGTCCTTCCTGCAAAGTCCTTTCCAGAATTCACGGCGGCGGCAAAGGCGGCAAGCTGGGCGGGGGTTGAAATGCTCCACTCCGTCTGCGTGTCGTAGTTTGTGCCGAGCCATGACGTGTCGCACATGGTTGACCAGTTCGTTGCCGTGACCGCTTTATCGCTGCCGTCAGCGGCAACAGGGAATTGGTCGCTGGTTTCGATGTCGATGACAACCGCGCCTGTGACTTGATTGAGCATAAAATAACCCAGCAGGTCAAGCGCGCCGGTCATATATTCATAGTAGCTTTCCTGACTGTCATCGTCTGAAAGCGGCGTGCCGCCCATAGTAGCAGATTTGAGTTGAACCAGTCGGCGGTTGATTGCCGGTGTGATTTGCAATCCCACATCTTGAATCAGGGGCGTAATCAAGGGCAGTGTCGTACCCATCAGGCTCAGATTGTTCGTGCTGTCCTTGATGTCCAGCGAGCAGTACGCAAGGGTGATGTTCTGCGTGTCGCTGCCCACCTCAACCCCGACATTCATTGCGGTCTGTGCCTGCTTGGAAATGCTGTTGCTTGAAGTCGGCAACTGTATCTCAACTTTGTTTACCCCCACAGCGAGCTCGACGCCGTTGCCCATCTGCGCGGCGGTGATGGTTGTGTTGTCATGGTTGGCAGTCTCTCCGCTCTTGAAAACCTCAATTTGATAGCCGCTTGGCAGCGTATAGAGAGCGCCGTCCTTGGTGATGCTGAAGGTCACGGTGCGTGTCTTGTCCTTGACACGCAGTACATTTTCAGCATCCGAGACTTCATATTCATCGCCCAAATCGGTTTTAAAATAGTTTGCCGTTGTTCCGGCGGTCACGTTGTTGGATGTCACCTTGACCCGTGATTTCAACGTCGGCTTGGCTGTTGTGATGTGGATTTCCGCGCCGGTGGTCAGCGGCGTTGTGGCGCTGATGGAGCAGTAGGTTTTATTCCACTCAAGGTTTCTTTGGAGCACATTGGAGCCATTATCATATGTATTGCCCTTAACAACCGCCGTGCCGCCGACCACAATGCTGCCGCTGCCGCTGCGCATTACGCCGGGTCCGCCTTGGTTGCCGGTCACGCTGCCACCCAGCAGATTGAGCGTACCTGAACTGTTGACGTTGATACCGCTGACATCGCCATCGGAGGACCAACCGCCGGTGATTTTGCCGGTATCCGGGTTGCTGCTGTCGGTAACGGTCAACGTACCGTCAACGGAAATGACATAACCGGAGTACGTAGCCGAGGAAAGATTTCTTTTAATGGTCTTGCCGTTGAGGTCGAGCGAAACTGTTTTGCCAGAAGGGACGGAGAGCGAATTCGTTGTCGTCCAGTTGGCAAGGAGCGTGACTGTGGTGTTTGTCGTGTTGCTGCTACCTATCGCCGCTGCCCAGCCATCAGCAAAGTCTGTATAAAGTGTCGGGGCGTTTTCGCCGTCACCGTCAAAATCAACGGACATCACGTTAGATGCAGCGGCGTTGACCGTAATTTTTGCAATATTCGAGGTGGTTGTTGCGGTCTTGGTACCGCCATCGCCATTATCCGTGATGGTGTTTGTCACCACGCAGTAATAGTAGGTTGTGCCGGCCGAGGTGGTAAGTGGGGTATAGGTTGCGCTGTTTGTTCCGACCGCAGTGGGTGTGGTGGTATCGTTCGTATCATTGGAATACCACTGATAGGAAAGCGTACCGCTGTCGGAAACGCTCGCCGCGATAGTCAGCGCGGACGCGGTCGCGCCTTGAGTATAAGGCACATCTGTGGTGCTCAGGTCAGTGGTAATGCTGGGCGCTACCGCATTGACGAGGGGCGCTGTCGCAAGCTTCACGACCTGCGCGTTACCGGAGCCGGTATTGGCGACTGTATAGCCCTTATCGCTGCTGAAATAGCTGCTGTAATCCGCGCTGTTGCTGCCGGTGATAGCAACGGGGGTTCCGTTCGCAGGTGTTGTCGCCGTGGTCACGCCGATGGATGCGCTGGTGGTAAGCGGCGTGACCGTGGAACAGGTAATAAGTTTATTGGAATCCAGATAAATATTGTTTACGCGACTGTCGGTGGTATAGACTGTATCGTTGGAATAGGTGCAACCGGAGAGGTTTCCTTTGATGACTGCCGTACCGCCCACAGTGACAACGGTGTTACCGTCTTGGTTGATGCCGCCGGAACGATCCTTACAGGTGTAATTTCCTGAAATTTCACCACCGGTCATGGTCAAGCTGCTTCCAACCTGTAGGTAAACGCCGCCCGCGCCGCCGTCATCCTCTGCATTTTGATAGTTTGCCACATTGTCGCTGATTTTGCCGCCGGTCATATAAAGTGTTCTACCCGTGCAGACATATACGCCGCCGCCCCAATATTTTTCCCGGTTTCCTGCTATGTTGCCGCCCGCAAGGTTCAGGGTTCCGATGACATAAATACCACCGCTTTGACCAGAACTGGAATTATAGCCGCCGGTGATTTTGCCCTGCGCAGAGACGACTTCACTACTGCTGTCCTGAATCGTCAAAGTACCGCCATTTTCAACTTCAATAACGAAACCGTTGGATGTTTCCGTTGTCAGTGCGCGGTTGATATTGTGCCCGTTCAGGTCGAGGTCAATGGTCTTCCCGCCGGGAACGGAGATTGCGCCACTGGTAAAGCCATCGCCCGTGCCGAAGCTACCATCTGTCGCCGTCCAGTTGTCGAACAGGGTGACTCTGGCGGAAGTCGCCGCCACGGCTGCGTTCCAGCCGGTGGCGAAGTCGTCGTAGCCTACGAATTCATCATTTGCCAATACAAGCATCTTGGCGTTGTAAACGAAGAATTTCCCGTCGCTGCCGCCGCTGACGTACGTTTGAAGATTGCTGCCGTCAGAACTGGTACTGTAGTAGGTACTGCCGCCGGACACTGTGGTAGTGCAGCTATTTCCCGGTGCCAGTGTATGATCCCCTGCTGTGGCAGTTACTGTGCCGCCTGTTATGGAGATGTTCCCATGAACGCTGCGCAGCGCATAAGCGGAG
>JAYFRC010000062.1:0-1535 GCA_034926415.1 Oscillospiraceae bacterium | reverse complement strand
ATGCTCCCTTGGCAACACTCCCCACCCTGATCAAAGCGGTTGACCAGGGTGAGGAAAGCCTGCGGGTTTCAGAAAGCAGCCGTGCAGGGCCTGCTGTACAGCCTCCCGGGAAAAAGTATCTGTTCTCCCGGCACGTTCCCTCTCAAGAAAAATTTCTTTTCAGGGTTCTTCAGCCTTTATAGGTATCTAAAAAATCAAAAAGCCTGTCAACGTCGCTTGTGTTGTTGTAAAAATGAACCGAGACCCTTATTTGATTTCCTGAGGCGACGTGGGCTCTGATTCCGTTTTCCCTCAGAATACCGTCGTTCAGCCTCCACTCCGGCGGATATTGTATATAGGTGATTCCCGACCTGTTCTCCTCCTGAAAAGGACCGACGACTCCGATGTGCCTTGCATCCTCCACTTTTTTATAAAGGTAGCGGGTCAGGCCGAGAATATATTCCTCCGTCTCCTTTTTGCCGAGAGAGAGGTAGTTTTCAAGGGCCTCCTTCATTCCATGGAGCCCTATCCAGTTCAATCCCCCCATCTCGTATCTTCTGGCGGATTCATCGAGGTCAAATCGGATTCTTGAATGGTCGAACCGGTCTTTGTTGCCCACCCAGCCGGCGTACTGCTGATCTATCCCCTTCATCAGCTCCCGGCTGACATATCCGAAGCCGATTCCGAAGACGTTGTTGAGCCATTTGTAGCTGGAGACAGCCAGAAAATCTATGTTCATGGCCAGTACGTCTATCTCGAGGGCACCGATGCACTGAGTGGCGTCCACGGCAAGGTAAATATTATTTTCCCGGCAGAATGTGCCGATCCGCTTCAGGTCATGGCGGAAGCCGCTTGTATTCTCAACAGCGCACAGAGAGAGAGCAAAGGTCTTTTCATCCACCAGGCTGATCAGGGTTTCCCAGGGAACCTGCCCGCCCGCTGACTTCGCTATCCTCGTCTCTATTCCCTTGCCGGCCTGGTTCATCCATGTATAGGGGGTCGACGGAAAGGACAGGTCCGTCGTGATGACATTCGCCCCTTCTTCCGGCTTCACACCGGTCGAAAACACATTCAGAATGGCCGAGCAGTTATCAGCGTAGAATATCTCGTCTTCACCGGCGTTTATCGCCTCGCTCACAAGAGATCGTGCGTCATCCGCAAACTTCCAGTTTGCCTGGTAATCGGGGATATCCATCCCCTCCCGGTACCTCTTTTTGAGAAAGCCCGACATGCTGTTAAAGCTTTCCTCGGAGATCAACCCGGTCGTTGCCGTGTCGAGATAGGCGTATTTTTCAAGTACGGGATACTTCCCTCTGGCCTCGGTAAATTTGGTGATGCTCATCTTCAGTCACCTCTCAGGATTGTAATGGGGTATCGAGTGGAGGATTCAATCTCATGCTCAGGCTTCATGCCTGATTTTTCTCCTGGAATACTCCACTTGAAGCGGGACTCCGCAATTCCAGAAGTTCACCCATAATGCCGCTTTTCGCCTTGGCCGAGTCGTCATCTTTCGTATTGCTCACTTCTTCCTTCAGCAGACGCTCCAATATCACCCC
>JAYFRC010000045.1:0-2916 GCA_034926415.1 Oscillospiraceae bacterium | reverse complement strand
TTTTCAAATACGGACACGTATTCGCCCATGTTGGAGAAGTTTTCCAGAGTGGGCGCACCCTCCGACGTCGTGAGCGCGTACGCGACGACAAAGATTATCGGGACGATGACAAAGATGGCCATCCAGACAACGTATGGGATGGCAAGAAACTTAGTTTTCCTCATCTTTGGGTTCCTCCGCGGGCGCTTCCTCATCCTCGGCGAAATCAGGATCGTTGATCTCGTCGTACTCCTCACTGTATGAGCTGTAATCTCCAAACTTGCCGGAGTACACGCTCTTGTGCATGATATGTATGCCGTCGGGCACTATCTGTATTCCGATTGTGTCGCCGACCGGGTAGAAGTCCGTGGTCTGAATAAGCCATTTGAAGCCCTTAAAATCTACGATGATGTCGTAGTGCACTCCCTTGAAGGTCACATTCGTTATCGTACCGGTAAGTCTGCCCTCGCTGACGGGGACAATGTCCACATCCTCGGGACGGATGACGACATCGACAGGCTCGTTCTTTTCAAAACCGCTGTCGAGACATTTGAACTTGCGTCCGAAAAATTCGACGATATAATCCGCAGGCATGGTTCCGTCGAGTATGTTCGACTCACCGATGAAGTCGGCGACGAAGGCATTCTGCGGCTCGTTGTAGATGTTTTCGGGGGTGCCGACCTGCTGGATCTGCCCCTTGTCCATGACTACGACAGTATCGGACATGGTGAGGGCTTCCTCCTGGTCGTGCGTTACATATATAAAGGTTATGCCCATCTGCTGCTGTATACGCTTGAGCTCGTTCTGCATATCCTTGCGGAGACGCAGGTCGAGCGCGCCGAGAGGCTCGTCGAGCAAAAGAACCTTCGGCTGGTTTACGAGAGCGCGCGCTATCGCAACGCGCTGCTGCTGGCCGCCGGAGAGGGCATTTACTTTCCTGTGTTCGAACCCGCGAAGGCTGACGACCTCTAACATTTCGGCCACACGGCGCTCGATCTCTGCCGGCGGAGTCTTGGAAATGCGCAAGCCAAAAGCGATATTCTCGAACACGTCCATGTTGGGGAATAGGGCGTATTTCTGGAATACCGTGTTTATCTGGCGTTTATGCGGGGGAACAGCATTAATCCTCACACCGTCAAAAAAGACGTCGCCCGAGGTGGGCGTCTGGAATCCGCCGATGATTCTGAGTGTGGTTGTTTTGCCGCACCCACTAGGACCCAGCAGTGTGAGGAATTCTTTATCATTTATATTGAGGTTGATATTATCGAGAACAAGCTCGTCGTCAAACGTCATGCAGCAATTGGCAAGACGAATCAACTCTTTGGACATTTATCCTCCCCCGTTCTGACAGGAAGATATCCTGTATATCAGTATTCTGCCTGAAAAGGCGCGCAGCCCCGTGACCGTGCGTGACTACACAATATAATACATTACAAAATAATGGATTTTACTATATATGAAATATGTCGAAAAGTCAACAGAAATATTGCTTTTCAAAGGGCACCTCGGACGCGCGGAATTCGCGCCCGTTAAGGTAGGCGAGTATGCCGGCGTCAGTGGTAAATTCAAAGCGCAGCTTGTAGGAGTATAGCGCCTGCCGCTCCTGCCCGTAGCGTCTGTTTGCCTCTCCGTTTCCGTACTTGCCGTCGCCGAGCAGAGGATGGCCGGCATCGGAAAACTGGGCGCGTATCTGGTGCGTGCGCCCGGTCTCAAGCTCACACTCAACAAGACTGAGTTCTCCGCGGGTCTTGAGCGTCTTGTAGTATGTCACCGCCTTTTTCGCGCCGGGAACGGGGCGGTGCTTCACAAACACCTGTTTTTTGACCTCGTCCTTGAAGATAAAACCCTCGAGCCGGCCGCCGGGAGGCTCGAGCGAACCGAGAGCGATACAGAGGTAGTATTTCCTTATTTCGCGGTCGCGTATCTTCTGATTGATCACGCGCAGAGCCTCGGCGTTCTTGGCCGCGATGACGAGGCCGCCGGTATTCCGGTCTATGCGGTTGCACAGCGCGGGCGCAAAAGCGTTTTCATCGCGGGGGCTCCATTCTTTCTTTTGATACAGATAGGCCTTTATATGGTTTATCAGCGTGTTGGGCGAGCCGCTCTCATCCTCGTGCACGACGAGGCCGGGGCGTTTGTCTGCTATTAAAATGTTTTCGTCCTCATAAACGACGCTGACGCTTGGCGAGGCGATGATAAGAAAAGCGTTATCGGAGCTCGGCGAGGCAAAGAATTCGTCGTTGACATACATCTGCACGGTATCTCCCTCGGAAAGCCGCGCGTCGCGTTTGGCGCCCTTTCCGTTGAGCTTTATGCGCTTAAGTCTTATGTATTTCTGTGTCAGGGCGGGCGGGAGCAGGGGCACGGCCTTGGCCGCAAAACGGTCAAGACGCTGCCCTGCGTCGTTTTTTCCGATGGCAAATTCCTTCAAGGCAAGCCCTCCAAAACAGGTTATGGAAATATTATAGCATAATTCCGTAAAAAACAACATTTTCGATGAAAAAATGTTTGACAAGCACATTTATATACACTATAATATCACCCGTACCATTGCGAGGTGTACTATGCTTATTTCAGTCGGACAAATAATCCATACTCCCGGAAAGCAGATAGATTTTCAGTTCTCTATGGATCTTTCTGATGTGGATTTCGGGGGGTATTGCCCAGTAACGGAGCCCGTTGTGGTGACGGGAAAGATACACAACTCGGCTGATGTTCTTGCGATGACGATGAGCATGGGTACGACGCTGCACGCGGTCTGCGACCGCTGTGCCAAACCTTTCAAGCGCGGCTTTGTTACCACGTATTCCTGCATTTTGGCGCAGGAGCTCCAGAATGGAGAGACGGACGAGGAGATAGTTCTGCTAGACGCCGAAGGAAAAGTGGAGGCTGAAGAAATCGCGCGGGAGGCGTTTATCCTCGGCATGGACACAAAGA
>JAYFRC010000084.1:0-30427 GCA_034926415.1 Oscillospiraceae bacterium | reverse complement strand
GGGGGCAAGATTTGAAATCTTTGTATAGAAATCCGCTTTGATTTTCATCCGCTCGGGTATCGCTTCGATGACCAAATCGGCGTCGGCGACAGCCGCGGCCAGATCTGAAGTAAAAGCGATTTTTGAAGGAAGCCCTTCAACCATGCGTATTACGCTGCCGATCTGTGCGCTGAGCATATCGTCGAGATTAGGCAACAGATTTTTATTGTACTGTATGCTGACCGATGCCTTGTCATAGCCGGACTCTGCATGGCGTATCTCGCTTTCGTATATGGCGGCGAGAGCGGCGATTTTTTCACGGCCCACGGCAAGCGCTTTGTCGTCGATATCGTATATGGTCACATCAAAACCCTTGAAAGCGGTCTGAAAAGCTATCTGGCTGCCCAGCACGCCGCTTCCGGCAACAGTAATTTTTTTATAATTCATTTCAAAGTTCTCCCTTTCACGTTTGGAATGCCGGCGGCGCGCACGCAGACTGTTCCTCATTGCCGCGCCTAACGGTGCGGCACATCAATTTGACGCCCGGAAAATGCTTTCTTTCACAATCGGGCGATTCTTGTTGAAGTTGGGAAGAGTATAGCAAGCGAAATATCACTTGTCAATGAATTGAATATTAGTTTATTATTTAACGTGAAAGTATAAATTTTAACTATTTTCAACAAGCAAAAGTTCAAAATTTAACAAATTACAAGTGGCGTAAAATGTTGCCGGACTTAGTGGCATTTACCGCCTAATAGCCGCTTTTGTGAATAAAAAAATGTTTATTCTGTCATTCCATTTGGCGCGCTGGAAGAGAGGCGGACGCGCGGAAAAATGTTTCGTGCGTGGCCGCGGCGCGATGGAAGGCAAAACTAAAGCCCGCCGTTAGGCGGGCTTTAGTTTTGCACGTTCAATTTTATCCGATGTCAACATTGAGCTTGGCGGCGGCGGCGCGCGCGACGTCGAGATAATTATCAGCGTCGGAGGCGGCGTATTGTTCATCCATATCCGCAAGATGGCAGAGCCAGCAAAGAGCCATTACATCCCAGTCGTCACTTTCGCTGATGATCTTCGCAAGCTCATCCTCTGTATATGCTCCATACCGCATAAGAGCGTTCTGATAATCTATGCTCGCATAATACTTATCGATATTGAACAAGGTAATATTGCTCCTTTCAATTTTGCGCACTGTGGAAAACGGCGGTTTACACCTTTTCACGCACGATGCGGACAAAATCGTCCTCGCGCTCGATATGGCAGCCGTGGCCGGAATTTTCGAGCACGAACTCCTCGTAATGTCCGCCGTTGCGCTTGTATTTTTCAAACACATACCTTGTCTGGGAGACCATGGGCTGGGGCGGCATGACATCCTCTCCGGGGTAGCCGGGAAGGAGGCCGAGCTTGCCGAGCATGGGGAGGTCGTAGACCGACTGGTCGCTGACGAGATTGTCGCTGTCGCCGCGGAACCACAGGATATCAGGCTTATTAGGGATATCCGCTATGGCGCTCACGTTCGCGTACTGCGGGGCGAGGGAGTTGTTCGTGCCCTTTGTTCCGGGGAGCACATAGGGGAATTTATCGTAAGCCACGTAATCACCGCCGTAATAGTCCTCGCCAATCTTGGTCTCGAGCATCTCTCCGATAAACATATCCTCGATATCGCGGCTTACGCGGAAGCCGGGCTTGAAATAATGGTTGTTGAGTATGGTCCGCGGCGAGCTGGGGCCGTCGCCGAGGTCCTTCGCCGCGAGAGCTTTGAGAAAATCCTGATTGACGAAGCCGCCGGCGGAGCCGACGCCGCGCTCGTCGAACATTTTGCCGTCCTCGCCGTACGTTCCTCCGAAGCCGAACGGGGACGAGGGTGCGATGAACATTATCTTCTCGAGCCTGTCGGAGTGGTTTATGGCGTACTTCATCACAACGCCGCCACCGAGAGACCAGCCGCAGATGGTAAATTTATCGAGCCCTATCGCATCGGCAAAGGCGTCGATATCCTCACTCCAGTCCTGATAGGCGGTAGCCGCATTTATCGGGCGCGGCGACGTCTGGCCGTAGCCGTTCAGGTCGACGGCTATGACGTCGTACTTGTCCTTGAGCCGCTCCATCAAGGGAAGATAGAAGCCAGATGCGGAAACGTTGCCGTGGACGAACAGTATCTTTTTGCCGGCCTTGTCGCCGAGGCGGATATAAGCCACACTTTCCTGACGCCTCGTTTTGACTGATAGTTTATTCAGCATTTGCACACACTCTCCTTGGATAAAAATAATATGTTTTTATAGCCTGGTGGGGAACGCGCCTACGCAAAATGAAAGGTGATTCACATTACATAATATACCATTTTTCTGATGCACGCGCAAGACTTTAGGCGCGAAAGAAAGAGAAACCGTTATTTCTTTTCCAATCGGAACTTTTGGGGCGCGGATAAGTTTCGGGCGGACTGTGCTTTCCACTCGCATTATTGCGCCTCCATATTTTGGAATATAACAAAATAATAGCATAACGGCGACGATTCGGCAAGATTGTGCCGTTTGGGACGATTGAAAGATGGAGGGGTTTCGGGTATAATGGCGGCAATAATAACAATATTAAACAATGGACCGCTGCTTTACGGAGGTATGTTATGAAAATCAGTCCGCGACACCGCGAATGGAACGAACTGCAAAAGCGCGAGCGAGCTTTTATCCTCGAGGCTACGGAGAGAAAGACGTCGGTCATAAACCGATTCCTGGCGGATAAGGTGCCGCCCACGCTCCACTCGACGCTGGACTCGGCGTTTGCCAAGGCTTTCGGAGTAATATTCGAAAAGGGAACGGGAATAATCGAAAAGACATACGACCGCGCCGGAACGGAACGCAGATACAAGGTACACGAATATGCCGCGGACCTGCGCGAGGACAGAAAGAACCTGCGCGGGTTTTCAAAGCGCGCCGACGCCGCTGGAAGCGCAAGCCTGCTCATCTCTGGGGCTGAAGGCGTGGGGCTCGGATTTCTCGGCATAGGGCTGCCCGACATACCGCTGTTCACGGGCGTGCTCCTGCGGAGCGTATATGAAATCGCCCTGCGCTACGGATATTCCTACGAAAGCGAGGCGGAGAAATATTTTATCCTCAAGCTCATCGAGACTTCGCTCTCCGTCGGCGACGACCTTAAGCGCGGAAACGCGGAGATAAACGAGTTCATTGACCGGGGAGCGCTGCCGGAAGGCTACCGCCGCGACAGGCAGATAGCCGCGGCGTCGACGCGGCTTTCCGGCGAGCTGCTGTATATGAAATTTTTGCAGGGAGTGCCGATAGTCGGCGTCGTCGGCGGAATCTACGACGCCGTTTATCTCGAGCGGGTGCTTCGCTATGCAAAGCTCAAATATCACCGCCGCTTTCTGCTCGACCGCGGGCGCCGTCTGACGGCGGGAAACGCCTGACGAAAAGCGCGGGCCAGGAGCGTACTCCCGCCGCACCGCTTTATGCGGCTCCCACTTGAAATCCTACTATTCATATGGTAATATATGAAAAACGAAACGGAGCTTGCCGGAAAGGAGCGGAGGTATGAGAATATCAACAAAAGGACGCTATGCGCTGCGGGTCATGATAGACCTTGCGGAGCACGACGACGGGGAGAGCTTTATACCTCTGCGCGACATATCAGAGCGCCAGGGCGTCACGGTCAAGTACCTCGAGCAGATAATACCGCCGCTTACCCGCGCGGGATATCTTCGCAGCCTGCGCGGAAATATGGGCGGCTACCGCCTTGCAAAACCGGCGGAGAGCGTCACCGTGGGCGATATACTGCGCGCGACGGAGGGGAGCCTTGCGCCGGTGGCGTGCCTCACGGACGAGATAAACCAATGCCCGCGCTGCGACAGGTGCGTGACGCTTGGATTCTGGCAGGGACTCGACGACGTGATAAACGAGTACGTCGACGCCTTCACGCTCAAGGCGCTCGTGGACGGGGAGAAGAAATAAGCGCGGGCGGAGACGGGCGCGTCCGCGCAGAAATTTTTGCATATAAAAACAATAAAAGCCCGGGAGCCGACTCAGATGTCCGGCTTCAGGGCTTTTATGTCCGACAAAATAAATACTCAGTGCTGACTTCCTGTATATCGGTCAGTTCCGATTCCCAAGGATTTCTTTTTTGATATATGCGAACGCCTCATCCTCGCCGTGGTCCCGCAGAGTTATAAGCATGGACTCAAGCAGCGCGGCGGTCTTGGGATGAAGCATGTAGTGCTTTTTCGAGTTCATATAGTAATTATATGCGTCGGCGTCCGTGTATTTTTTGCCGCGGTAGACCCTGCAGGCGGCGACGCGGTCGCAGAACATCTCGGCAACATATTTTACGGGCATCTCGAGCCCCATCATTTCATGCCCCTCCTCCATGCTGTAATCTATCCAGTATTCGAGGTGGTGGCGGTTGCGTCCCTTATGGTGGAGCCAGGCGAGGCTGTATCCGTTTTCAAGGCGCTCGCCGTTGTTCGGGCTGCAGGTGCCGGTGTAGTACTTTGCTCCGGCCCAGAATTCGACGGGCGAATATTTCGACAGATCGTGCGTGAGTCCCTGACGGTAAAGGCCGAGGCGGAAGCAGTATCCGGCCACAAGCATCCTGTGGCGGGTTATGGTGTTAAAATGCTTTATGGGGTGCACGGACCTTCACTTCCTTTGTTCCTTATTGTATCACATTATATGATCGCAAAACAACAGAAATTGAAAGTGTGCCTGCGGCATAGAACCGGACAAACCCGCATATAGTGTCTCATACAAAGCCCGCGCGGACGGGTTTGAGAAACGGGGAATGGTGCGCTTATGGAAATATATCTCAACTCTCTCGCTCTTACGGGCACGGCAGAGGCCGCGCCTGAGCTGTCGCACAGCAATCACGGAGAAAAGTTTTTCGTATTTCCGCTTGGGGTGAGGCGGCTTTCGGGACAAACCGACCGCATCAACGTAGTCATAGCCGAGGAAAAGCTCGCGCTTGTGTCTCCGTCCGCGCGTCTTCACGTGACGGGACAGCTGCGCTCCTACAACAACAGGAGCGGAAAGGGAAGCAGGCTCGTCATAACGGCGCTGGCGAGAACGATCGAGCCCGACGACACCGGGGAGGACTCAAACGAAATAACGCTCGGCGGCGCAATATGCAAGGCTCCGACGCTAAGGCGCACACCGCTCGGCCGCGATATCTGCGACGTAATGCTGGCCGTGAACCGCCCGTACGGCCGCGCAGACTATCTGCCGTGCATAGCATGGGGCGCGATAGCGGCGCGCGTGGCGGAACGCACTGTCGGGAAAACACTAAAGCTCGAGGGCAGGGTGCAGAGCCGCAGATATTCAAAGGCAACGGAGACGGGAACGGAGGAGCGGACGGCTTTTGAGGTATCGGTGATGCGCCTGATAGAGCCGGAGGACGATTGACACGCCGAGCTTTTCTGGTTTATTATATACGAAGGATGAAAACCTTTTTAAGACGTACTAGAGATATGGAGGAATGCGCTGTGACGCCAAAGGAAAAATACGATAAAGCCGCGGCGGAGACCGTTATAAACGCTCTTCGCAAAAGGAATATGGACGGCAGCTTCGCCGCCACGGGCGAGGATGCCGTGCGTCAGGCTCTGGCGTTTTTGAAGCCGGGCATGACCGTGTCGAGTGGAGGAAGCATGACGCTTGGCGAGATAGGCATGATGAAAGCCGCGGCCGACGCGGGCTGTACCGTGCTTGAGCGGAGAAAGGATTTCGCCCCCTCCGAGAGCCGCGAATTTTTCGCGAAGGTCAGCGCATGCGACTGCTATTTTATGAGCACGAACGCGATAACGATGGACGGACAGCTCTACAATGTCGACGGATCGGGAAACCGCGTGTCGTCGCTCATTTTTGGGCCGGAAAAGGTCGTTATTATCGCGGGAATGAACAAGGTCGTGCTCGATACCGGCGAGGCCGAAGCGCGCATGCGCCGTATCGCCGCGCCACTCAACGCGGTGCGCCTTGGCTGCGCTACGCCATGCACTCTGACGGGGAAATGCTCGGACTGCCAGAGCCCGGACTGCATTTGCTGCAACACCGTTATAACGCGCCGCGGAAGAGTTGCCGGACGCATACACGTGATACTTGTCGGGCAGGAGCTCGGCTACTGATATGGCGGACTATCGGGTCGGAGTCGACCTGGGCGGAACGAACATCAAGGTCGGTGCGGTCGACGAAAAGAACAATATCATCGCCCGCGTCACGCGCAAAACGCTGCCGCAGCGAGGCTGGGAAGCCATAGCGGACGATATTGCAACAGCCGCGCTCGACGTGCTGAAGGCCGCCGGCGGAAAAGGGGACCGCGCGTATATCGGCATAGGAAGCCCCGGGACCGTGGACGCAAAAGCGGGAACGGTCGATTTTGCGGGGAACCTGGGATGGGAAAAAATTCCAATTGTCAAAGCGGTCTCGGCGCGCGCGGGGATGCCGGTCTATCTCGGCAACGACGCAGACTGCGCGGCGCTCGGCGAGTATATCGCGGGAGCGGCGAAAAACTGCGCCAGCGCGCTTTTGCTGACGCTCGGAACGGGTGTGGGCGGCGGAGCCGTATTTGGCGGAAAGATATTTGCCGGAGGAGGGCTCGGCGGAGCCGAGTTCGGGCATATCATACTTGTCGCGGGCGGCGAACAATGCACCTGCGGAAGACGCGGTTGCTTTGAGGCGTATTGCGGCGCGACTGCCCTCATACGCGACGCGAGGCGCGCCGCCGCGGAAAACGCTGACAGCCTTATAAACGTCATGTGCGGCGGAGATATGTCAAAGATAGACGGCAAGCTCCCGTTCGATGCGGCGAAAGCCGGAGACGCAGCCGCAAAGCGCGTTGTGGAGCGGTATATCGAGCTTCTCGGCGAGGGCATATGCGACCTCGTCAATCTGTTCAGACCGGAGATTGTGCTGATTTCCGGCGGCGTGAGCGCCCAGGGCGAGTATCTGACGGAGCCGCTCAACGCATTTTTAAGAACGCACGCCTTCGCTGGCGAGCGCGTGCCGATACCGCGCGTTAAGATCGCGATGCTTGGCAACGACGCGGGAATAATCGGCGCGGCGAATCTCAGGGACGCGAGATGACATGAAGAAATTTTACACATAAAACAAAAACGCTTTCCGCAAACGCGGAAAGCGTTTCCTTTTATATCACGCTGTGCTCGAGCTGCTGTTTTCGCCGGAGGCTTCCTCGCTGAACGGTCCGGTCCATACTGTGTTTCGCAGCTTGTAATAGCTGGTGGACTTCACGCGGCTCGCTAGATGGGCGCCGAGGGTGCCGAGCCGCGCATAGACCGCGAGCCCGAGGCGCCTTATGCCGTACTCAGAGCCGAAGATGCGCCATATGCGCATGGCGGAGCTGAAATCGTAAAAATGCTTCGTCGCGTGGTAAAACTCATCCTGAAGCTCCCAGGGGGTCATATTCATTGGCTGGAACGTGACGTTCATCATATCGAACTGCGTCCAGTCTATTGCAAGCAGTCTGCCGTCGGCGAGATAGCGATCGTAAACGGGGGTGCCGGGATACGGCGTCAGTATGGCGGGCTGGAGCTGGTAGGCGTCTATCGATTTGGCAAACTCGACGGAACGGCGTATATCCTCGCGCGTGTCCGCGTCTATGCCGAGGACTATGCTGGCGATGAGGCGTATGCCGTGGCGGCGGCAGGCCTCGGCGGCGTTTTTGATGTCGGTTATGCTCTGGTGCTTGTCGACAGAGTCGAGAGCCTTCTGGTTGAGCGATTCTATGCCTATCAGCACGCGCGTCAGGTGCGCGCGTGCAAGCAGGTCGAGAAGCTCCTCGTCACGGGCGAGGTCGGTGCGTCCAAAGAAGAATGTCTCCTTAAACTGGAGGTTTTCCGCGATCATGCGGCGGCATATCTCCTTGGCGCGCTCCTTGTCGGCGGTGAAGTTGTCGTCTTCAAAATTCATGTATTTGAATCCGAGACGCTTGTACACCTTGATTTCATCGATTACGCTGTCCACGCTTCTCTGGCGGTACGGCGCGAACATGCGCGATGTGGTGCAGAACGTGCAGCGGAAAGGACAGCCGCGCGTGGTCAGTATATTAGCGCTCTTGCAGGGCGTTTTTAGTATCGAGTAGTCGGGGAAGGGAACGTCGTCGAGACTGCGAGGCGGGCGGCAGCGGACGACCTTTTCAGTCCTGCGCCCTTCGACAACGTCAAGTATCGAGCTCTCTCCCTCGCCTGCCATGACCTGATCGCAGTGCGCGAGAGCCTCTGCGGGAAGCGCCGTGGCATGCATTCCGCCCATTATTATTCTGGCGTGACCGGTTTTCCGTATCATATCAGCGAGAGCGTAGGCGCGCGGAGCGTTCGACGTCATTATGGAAAAGCAGAAAATATCGGTTTTGGGTATCAGCTTTTTGTAGTCGGCCTTTCCATAGAGCTCCTCGTAGACCTCCACGTCGTGCCCGGCGCGCTTGAGTATCCCGCCGAGTATCAGCGGTCCGGTAATTGCGTTGGACTGGCCGTAAAATTTGCCGCCCAGTCTGTACACAGGAAGACGCCTTAAAAACGGCGCGGGTGTTATGAATACTATTTTCATGTTTTATGACCGCTCCTTTCCGCTTTTTATTGAATATATCACTGAATATATCACTGAATATATCAATTTTTAGTCGTAAAAATATTGACTGTTATTTATACACATATTATAATATCTTAAACTACTGAGATACAAATACAAAAAGAGAGGTTGTGTAAGGAAAGGGGACGTTTTGTTTGGAGGACAAGCGCATAAAAAAGACGAAAGACGGACTCAGAAACGCCATGCTTGCGATTCTTGACGAAAAGCCGTTTGAAAAGATAAGCGTGACCGAGATATGCGACAGGGCCGGCGTCAGCCGCATTACCTTTTATACACATTACGGTAGCAAATACGATCTTGTGAGCGAATATTTCGACGACATGGAGAGTTGGGCGGAGAAGCAGTATCAGGAGCTTCAGCGCGAAAACAACAAGGCAATGGCCCCGGACGCCGACTTCTGCAATATGTTTGATGCTATTATTGACATGTATGTGGAAAATTATAATTTTTTCAGACATATCATGCTTAAGGACAATCAATACCTGTTTTTTGAGTTCTACAAATATATGCTTAAAAACGTTGAGGACTTTGTAGCGCAGTACGAGAAGGTGCTTAAACCGAAATACTCGCTTCGAAAAGTCACGAACTTTCTTTGCATAGGCATGTGGGGATTCGTGCACGCCGGGATAGACGAGAAATCGCCGCCGGATAAAATACGCGCCGAGGCGCGCGAGCTTATCGGGGAGATGATACGTTCGGGCCTGCTAAGCAATCCCGTATAAGAAAATATAGAAAAACCGGAGCGGCGCCGTTAGGCGCTGCTCCGGTTTTTTTGGTTTGAATATTACGCGTTCGGCTCGAGCGGCTGAACGGCAAATTTAAGCTTGGCCGGGGAGTGTGGATATTGGCGGCAGAAGGATTTCATTATGCGTTCTATAACCATGCAGCTGTTTTCGTAGTTCGACTGCGGAAGCATGATTATGTACTGCGAAACACTGCATCGCGACGCTATATCGCCCTTTCGAAGATTTGTGCGTATAAGGGACTCCAGATTTTCCATGACCCTTGAGAGGCTGCGCTTTGGGAGCTCCGCGCCCTTCTCTCCGCCGACGGAGAGGAGTCCGATATGCACGGCCGCCCCGTTTCGCGCGACGGCACGCGCCTCGGCTCGGTATATTATCTTGAAGAAATCGTACTCGCAGATAAGCGCGCCGCCGAAGCTTTCATCCTCGCGGAGCTGGTCGCGTACGGCTCCGAAACTGACTTCGCGGCCGTTCACGGTCTTTGCCGCGTCACGGTAAAGATTGCGGAGACTCTCAGAGGGCATGACGCCGAAGCGCTCGAACAGAGCAGCACTCATCTTTTCGTAGACGTCGACGGCGTCCTGGCGTCTGTCGAGAGCGATGAGACTCCTGAGCATATATTCGTAGAACATTTCGTTGAATTCGTCTATCTGCGTCGCGCTCGCGCAGAGCTCGACAATGTCGGAATGGCGGCCAAGCGAAGACAGAATGGAAAGCGTTTTTTCGGCGGTGCCGACATAGAGGCTATGGTAATACGCGCTTATTGGAACGACCCACGCTTCGCTTGAAAGCTTGGGAAGAAAATCCCCGCCGTAGAGCTTCAGAGCCCTGAGATTTATGGCGAGAGCTTCGTCGGCAGAGGCGGCGGCGCCGCGCTTGCAGAGAGATTCAAACTCCTCCACGTCAACAGAGCAGGGAATATCGGTGTTCCACGCGTAATTTCCGTCCCTGCGGACGATGAGGTTGTGCCCCATGCCGCCGCCAAGCTGATCAAGCGCGGAACGCGCGCGGTAAAACATAGTCTTGAGGGCGTTTGTGGGGTTTGAGCTGTCCTCGTCGCCGCCCCATATTACGGAAACGAGCCGATCCTGTGGGATGGAGCTTTTCCTGAAATAAACCATATAGGCGAGAAGAAGCCATATCTTGCGTGAACGGTTGTCGCTGTCGTTTATTCTGGCGGTTTCGGAATTTATGGAAAATTCTCCCAACATATTTATTTTCATGCCAGGAACCATGCGCTCGCCCCCCTCTGCGGGAAAAATATATTTTTATATTTCTATTTTAACATTAGAAATTACCAAAAGCAACGTAATATACATAAAAATGCTAAATATGCTAATTTTAGTATATTAAACTCAAACATAAATATATAAATATGCGAAAGAGCTGTAAGAATTACAAAAATAGCAGAAAAAACAGGAAAAACGATGCAATGATGCATGAATATGTGATTTTGCACAAAAATCGGGAGCAATATTGATAATATTTTTAAGAAAAACTTGAAGCTAAAAACGAGAAATGTAACCGAAGCGTAGCCTCGTGCGTGTATTCTTTATATTAACTTATTAAAAAATAGTGGGACGTCAAAGGGAGGACGGAATGATGAAGGGAACACTCAATAAGATGTTTTCCGTACTGCTTGCGCTGAGCCTCTGCATGAGCCTTTTGAGTGTAACGGCTTTCGCATCGCAGGCCGATGGCTGGGAGAGTGAGAAAAAGGCGGATGAAGCCATCAGCGCTCTTATGAGTGACGGCAGCTCGCTTCTTGCGAAATACGCGGCAAGCTCAAACCCTATGATCCTTAACTCCGCCGACACTGGGAGCGGGGAAACGGCCTACGAGTACCTTGGACAGCACGGGGAGCAGCAGCCCAAGAAAGACGGGGAGGGCAATGACGTTCTCGATGGCTCCGGCAACATAGTTTATGAGACCGTCATGGTCGAGGATGACGCCAATACAGTCGTTACCAAGGGCGACGTCGCCGACACCGTGAACGCGGCGATAGCCGCGGCCGGCGTTTCCACCGGCAACGCCGTATGGAGAATATATAAAGCATCCGGAAAGTTCAATATCTTCTTCGGCTACAAGAACGGTTCATCCGACAATGCAAGCTACACCGACAGCGCGTCAGTGCTGCTTTATCTTGTAAGCAGCAACACGTGGAAAAGCGGAACGGCGTATATAAATGAGGACGGAACGCTTGCAGTCAGCGGTGGTACCGCGATATATGGCGATGGAACCGAGACGTTTGAGAACGCTTCGGCCGCCGCTTCGTTTGACGTGAAGCTGCGTCTGTTCAAGGGCGACTCCACCGCCGACGCTGACGAACTTGCATACTCCACCGCCAACGTTGAAATAACCGATAGCGGGACCTATACCGTAAGCGGAACCGGCAACCACGGGAACAACGTCGTCGTATCCGCTTCCGATGTGACGCTATATCTTGACAATATTACTTTGAAGAACTTAAACAGCGGCCTGTCAGCGATAAAGATTGCCGACGGATGCGCTGTCAACATTGTTGTCGTCGGGACTTGCTCGCTGACCGGAGGAGGCAACGGCGCGGGCATCGAAGTCCCCGAGACCGCAGCGGTAACTATCTCCGGCGATGATCTGACGGCCATAGGCAACGGAGGCGTCGAAACGAGAAGCGACGTCGCGGCGTCCGGCATCGGAGCCGTCTGGGGCGCAAATACCGGAAACAGCGGCGAGATAACCGTCTCCGGACTAAGCAGCCTGACCGCCATCGGCTATGGCAAGCAGGCGTCCGGCATCGGCAAATGTAAAAAGGCCGGAACCTCAGGCGACATCATCCTTACCGATATCGGCACGCTTTACGCGGCGGGCGGATGCTTCGGACTGGATATGACCAGCAATGACAACGCCATTGAGGGCGGCGCCGGCATCGGCGGCGGCGGAAACGCGACCGACACCAACAGAACCGCCGAGGGCACGGTCCTCGGATATATCTCCATGAACAACGTACAAAACGCGACGGTGCTCGGCGGCTCCAAGAGCGCCGCCATCGGAGCGAGCTACTGGGGCTCATGCGTTATCGATATAAGCGGCTGCGAAATAACGAATGCGACAGGCGGGGCAACCGCTTCCGCCATCGGCGCGGCTCGAATCAACCATGACAGCTATGACCGTGTCTGTGACATAACGATAACCGACACGGTGATTGAAAATGCGGTCGGAGGCTTCTACGGCTCGGCAATCGGCACAGGCTGCAACGGCGACAGCTGCGGCAGCCAGCTCGCGAGCGTAAAATATTCCTCGCTGATTCCTTACACCGCCAACATTACGATAGAAGGCAGCACCGTCAGCGCTTATGGCGGACAGGGCGGCGCGGCAATCGGCGGCGGCTACAAGGGACATGAGCTCAACATCAATATTGACGGCGGCAGCACCGTTTACGCTGTGGGCGGATATATAAACGACAGCAAAAAGATGAGCAACGATCAGTCTGACGCCAGCGCCATCGGCACAGGAGCGGACGGAAGCAACGGCCCCTACACGGCATGCGCCGTGACAATCGGGACCGGCGCCGACGTGACCGCATTGGCGCGCGGCGATAAGTTTGCCATAGACACGAACAAGGGCGTAGCCGAGAGCAATGTGACCGGCGGCGCGAAGATAATCCAGGGCACTTTCGTGGACACCGGAAGATACGAGGGACTGAATGTTTCGATCAGAAACTACGACAGCACCGCTTCAGCGGCGGCGGGCAACATCGCAATGCCCGCGGGTTACCGTTCTTTCGCAAGATGCGTGAGCAGCGCGGGTAAGTATCTTGTGTATGCGACGGACGGCAATGACGGAGGCGTGGCGAGCTACTTCGCGTACAACACCGATATTGAAAAACGCCTTGAAAAAACTGAAAACAATACCGAGGCCCACACTGCGATTTATATCGCTTCAGCTTCGGCGCTGTCAGACAACTATTACCTCTATCCCGCGACGACCGAGATCGTGCTTCCAACGCCTCCGGCCGACAACGGAGATAACAATGTGACTCCTGTAAATGACACTCCCGCAACTATCCCCGACACCGACACTCCGCTTGACGAGACCCCGGCCGCGACCGACGACACTCCCGTAATTATCCCCGACGCCCCGGCCCCGCTTGCAGAGGTTCCAGCCACCGGAGATATTAGCAATCTGTGGCTGTTTATCGCAATCGTTTCCGGAGCGGCGCTTATTGCCCTGAACGTTAAGGGCAAAAAGCGAGAAATCTGAACGAAGATTATATAATATTTATATAGCAATTATTCAGCGCAAGGGGGCGAGATCGTGAAAAAAAAGGTGCGAATAGTCATTACAGTCATTCTTGCGGCGATCCTCGTTCTCTGCGCCGGAATGATAATATACAAAAACATCCAGTACAGCGAGGGCGCGGAGACATACGCGGAGGCCGAAGAGCTCGCGGGGCTGCCGGATCTTACAGTGATCGAGGGTGCTCAGGAGCCGGCGGCTGCCGATGATGCCACAGCGGAAACACCCAAGCCGGATTCCCAAGCCGCCCCGTATGTCGACCCCTACGCCGAAGTGCTGCGAAACATGGACTTCGCGGCTCTGCGCAAGGTGAACAGCGACGTTCTCGGTTGGATACTGATACCGAATACGGCCATATCGTATCCGCTCGTCAAGACGGACGACAACAGCTATTACCTGAATCGCGACTACAAAAAGTCTTATTCCGCAGTCGGAGCAATATTCATGGAACAGGCATGCAGCCCGGATTTCAGCGATTTCAACACGATAATTTACGGGCACCGAATGAACAACGGCTCGATGTTTGCGGGGCTTAAATACTACAAGAGCAACACCTACTGGAAATCACATCCATACGTCTATGTGACGACCGACTCGGGATGCAGCAAGTATGAGATATTTGCAGCCTACGAAATAAGTACGGAAGGAGATACGTATAAGCTCGGAATAAAGAATACGTCGACCAAGCAGGCGTACATAGACTACTGCGTCGGACAATCACTTTATTCCACGGGAGTAACGCCGACTACAAACGACCATATCCTTACGCTCTCCACATGCACAGGAAACGGACACGCTACGCGCTGGGTGGTGCAGGCGGTGCTCAAGTCGGCCGTCGCGCCGGACGCCGCAGCAGAGGAGACACCGACGACTCAGGGAGAGAGGGACAGCGCTTCGGGCGAAAACACGGATAACGCCGGAAACGATGAAAATGCGCAGCGAAGCGGGGAACAGGATACGCAGGGCGACGCAGCGGCTTCTGAGATACAAACCGACAGCACCGCAGACACAGAGACTTCGACAGCCGGGACGACTGACAACGCCGAGGCAGGCTAATATTTTTATCGGTAAGATAAAGCTGGGAGCGAAGGATCATCAATAGAAATTACAAAAAGACAAAAATGAAAGTCGCCAGACAGAGAGAACAAATCAGGCGCTATTTCAGCGCAGGCATGGAAGAGATAGCGGCGAGGAACCGCTATATGCTAAGGCATATGGCACGGCTGTATCTGGTATGCCTCATTGTGCATCTTCTGTTTGTATGCCTGCCGCAGGGTATCGCCGCCCAGACCTGGGCTGTGGCCGCGGCTACGGCGGTGCACGCAGTGTTCATGATGACTGTATGGGAAAAAATGGATAATGCGTCACCAAGGACCATAGAACGCATCATAGTGTTTTTTGGAATCGAGATACTCATGCTGACCGGTTGGGTCGGCATAGTGGTGTTCAGGGAGATGCCGGCGTTTTTGTTCCCGCTGATGATTGTGCTGATGTCGCAAATATACACGATGCGGCCAAAGGTGACGCTCTCAATCGTAGGCGTCTCGGCGGGAGCGTTCATCATCGCGTCGGGAATTACTAAGCAGCCGGAGATATTCATATTGGACACTATGTCATGCATTATCGCGGCGGCAATATCGATGGTGTCGTATTTTGCGTCGCTCCAATACAAGACGGATATGTTCGACCTTGAACAGAACCTTCGCCATATGTGTTCCGTCGACGGTATGACGGGCGTGCTCAACAAGACGACATTTGAGTATTACGTAAGTGATTTCCTCAAAAAACGCAGCGGCAACAGGACTTTCGCGCTCGCGGTAGTAGACCTCGACCACTTCAAGACCATCAACGACAGCTATGGGCACAAGGCCGGAGACGACAGCCTGCTCGCGGTTTCCTCCATACTCAGAGATACCTTTTCCTCCGAGGATTCGCATTGCGTTGGGCGATTCGGAGGAGACGAGTTTGTCATTATGCTTAAGGAAGCCGTTTCCGTTAAGGAGACGGAAAAGGTATTCGGCGAGCTTATGGAAAAAATAGGCTCGTGCGGTAATTTTGCCGTTAAGGTGACGTGCAGCATAGGCGTCGCCGTATCGAATCGCGCGGACGTCACGTTTTCACAGCTTTTCCTCGCGGCCGACCGCGCGCTTTACGCGGCCAAGGAGCAGGGGGGAAACAGCTTCAGCGTGACTGAGATAGACCGGAACATCGGGGCGGCGCCGCTGATGCTTGTCACCGACGGAACCGAGAATGACAAGGCAGTGCTTCGCGCGAGGTTCGCAAAGGAATTCAGATTGATAGAAACTTCGGGGGGCAGGGAAACACTCGACACGGTGCAGCGCTATCGCGACGGGTTGTCGCTGATATTGGTGTGTCTTGATATGCCGGAGATGAGCGGCCGGGATGTGATACGCCAGATAAGAAAGCTTCCGGAGATGCGCGCGGTTCCGATAATTGCGATAGTCGGGACAGATGGCGCGTCGAAAGGACTTGACGTTCAGGGAGAGGTAAAAGCCCCCATCGACGCCGCAGCCGCCGCCGAATGCGTCACGGACGCACTTCGCGAGAAAAAAAGCTGAATATGAAAACTCCGCGAAAGACGGTTCGTCTTCGCGGAGTTTTTATTTATGCGTTGAAATTGCCGATAATGCCTGCGAAGCCCTCCGTGCGGAAAAGCTCGCGGTAATATTTAAGCTCGCTCCCAATATAGCCGTCAAGAGTTTTCATGCCAAGCATCTCGACCGGCGCGCGGTCGTCGGTCAGCACGTCGTCGCCGGCCTCGACCAGCGTCAGAGCGTCGCAAACGGTATCCATCATTGCGTGGAGCTCAAAGTCGGTCTGGCGCAATGTGCCGTCCCTGAGCGCGGCGCGGAGGTCGCCGCTGACGGAGGCGAACATCTCGCGGTTCGTCGCGCCCGCGACGTCGGCGGTATAGACCGAGCCGAATACCGACGCGACAGTGTCCGTCAGCGCCTGATTGATGCTGTCTTCTCCGTCGGAGTGCATATTCATGTTGACTACCATGACGCCGCCTTCTTTAAGGTGGTCGCGAACAAGCGTGAAAAATTCCGCGGACGACATCTGAAAGGGAATTGTGATATCCTGATACGCGTCGACAAGGATGACGTCGTATTTCGTGTCGACGGCGGAGAGATAGGCTCTGCCGTCGTATGTGGCGATGTCGATATCGTCCGGCATATCGAAATATTTATCGGCGAGCGAGGTTATCTTTTCGTCTATTTCGACGCCCTCTATTTCAGAATATGGAAAATATTTCCTGCACTGCGCGGCGTAGGTTCCGGTCCCGTTTCCGAGTATGAGCACGTTCGCGTCTGGCTTTTCGTCGACGCCCGCCATAAGCGGGGCGGCGAGCGCGTAGTCGTAGTACATCCCGGTAAGAGAGTTCGTCTTCATCTTGACCGACTGGACGCCGAACAGAACGTTGGTAGAGAGAATGACGCTCTCGTCGTTTTCCTTGACCTGAAGATAATTATATACGGACTCGCCCTCGTAGCTCAGATCCTTTTCCCAGAAAGCGAAGCTGCCCGAGCGGCCGAACACGGAGCACAGCATGAAAAGCGCCGCGGCCGCCGCTGAAGCGCGGTAGCCGGCTTTGCCGCTGAGAAAATACACAAGAGCGATCACAAGCAGGATACCGGAAAAAATCAGAAATGTTATCGACGTGCCGACGGCGGGTATTGTGACGAAGGTCGGAAGGAACGTGCCGATAATGCTGCCGACGGTGTTGGCTGCGCCGAGCATGCCTACGGTCTTGCCGCTATTGTCTAGCGAGTCGACAGTGTATTTGACGAGCGACGGCGTAACGGTGCCGAGCAGGAACAGCGGGAAAACAAAAATTATCATGCACGAGAGAAAAGCGGCGATGATGAGAAGGTTGGTGCTGACAGTCAGAACGAGCACGCCGGAAACCGCAAGTATGACGTACTTTCCGGCGACGGGTATCGCGGCTATCCACACGGCGGCAATGAGAATGCGAAAGTAGAGCCTGTCCGGGTCCGGATTCTTGTCCGCCTCGCGCCCGCCCCAGAGATTGCCGAGCGCCATGGCTATCATTATCGTACCGATGATTATCGTCCACACTATCTGCGACGAACTGAAGTACGGCGCAAGCAGGCGGCTCGCGCCGAGCTCGACGGCCATGACCGACACGCCGGAAAAAAATTCAGTCAGGTAGAGATAATATTTGTTTTTGAGTATTGGTCTGCTTTTCATTATGCTCCTCCGTATATCCGTAAGTATATTATTAACACTATATAGCCTGAGGCAGACTTGAGGTCAAGAGCTTTTTGGAATTTTATAAAAAATGAAGATAATCGGAATTTTCAGCTTGCAGAATTTACCGGCAGAAATTCGGCATATTCTTTTCCTTTCGAGCAAAAATAATGACTGCGATACCCAAAATACAAACAATTGAAAGGAAGAAGAAGTTATGAACGCTACTGGTAAGATCAATGTTCCCGAGGCACGCGCCGCTATGGATCGCTTCAAGATGGAAGCTGCCAGCGAAGTTGGCGTCAATCTCAAGGAAGGCTACAATGGCGACCTGACCTCCAAGCAGGCCGGCTCCGTCGGCGGCCAGATGGTTAAGAAAATGATCGAGTCCTACGAGAAGGGCATGAAGTAATCTTACTTCAAAGCAATGAAAAGCGCGGAGCCAAAAGGCTCCGCGCTTTTCCTGCGCGCTGCGGAGCGCAGAAAAATTATTGAATTTGAGGCGGGCTTCCCACCATCAGGCTACCCCGCCGGAGTCAAAAGATATAGCGTTAAATATCACTTTTACGACTATTGAAAAAGCAATGCGGAAAAGCCGGAAATCATCTTCTGTAGTCAAATTCGAGATTGTACATACTGACGGTGTCGCCGTCATTTATGCCCATTTCCTCCAGACGTTCAAAGAGCCCGGAGCCGCGAAGCTGCTTGTCAAAATACATACGGCTCTCGTAGTCGCCGAAATTTATATTCGACATCAGGCGGCGAAGCCACTCGCCTTCGACAATATAGGTGCTATCCTCGACCTTTATGTCGAGTGCGGCGGAGGTATCGATCTCGGGCCTGCTCTTTACATAGTCAGGTTCATAGGTATGCACGGGCGGTAGCGACGAAAGACGCGCGGCTATTGCCAGAACAAGCTCGCGCGTGCCCTGATGCGCGGCGGCGGAGATGACGAAAAAAGGATAGCCGAGGTTCGTCACATGGTCGCGCAGTTTGTTGAGCATCGTGTCGTCGGGCATGATGTCGGTCTTGTTGGCTACGACTATCTGCGGTCGCGCCGCAAGCTCGGCGCTGTAATTTTTCAGCTCGGCGTTTATGGCCTCGAAATCCTCGACGCTGTCGCGCCCCTCGCTGCCGGAAACGTCAACTATGTGGACAAGCAGTCGGCAGCGGTCTATATGGCGCAGGAAATCATGGCCGAGTCCCGCGCCCTCGGACGCGCCCTCGATTATGCCGGGGATATCCGCCATGACGAAGGACGATCCGCCCTCAACATAGACGACGCCTAGATTCGGATAAAGCGTGGTGAAATGGTAGTTTGCAATTTTTGGATGAGCCTTGGATACGACGGAAAGCAGAGTTGATTTCCCGACGTTCGGAAAGCCAACAAGTCCAACGTCGGCCAGAAGCTTGAGCTCCAGCACGACGTCGTGGCTCTCGCCGGGAAGACCTGACTTCGCAAAGCGCGGAGCCTGGCGCGTCGGCGTCGCAAAATGCATATTGCCCCAGCCGCCGCGTCCGCCGCGGCAGAGCACGAACGGCTCGTCGTCCGACATATCGCGGATTATCTCGTTCGTTTCGGCGTCGCGCACGACTGTGCCGAGCGGGACGCGGATGGTAAGGGCTTCTCCGTCTTTTCCTGATTTGCGCGCGCCCTGACCGTCGGCGCCGTTGCCGGCGACATATTTTCTTTTATAGCGGAAATCCATAAGCGTCGACATGTTCCTGTCGACGGTCAGTATGATGCTGCCGCCGTTTCCGCCGTCGCCGCCGTCGGGCCCGCCGGCCGCTATATATTTCTCGCGGTGGAAGGCGACGACGCCGTTTCCGCCGTCTCCAGCATTGACGCTTATTTTGGCTTTATCGATAAAAGTATTGGCCATGAGCAGCGCCTCCTTTTTCTTAATGTGATTCTACCCCAAATAGGGCGGAATAAAAAGTCCCGAACCGAAATACGGCTCGGGACTTTTTTCAAAATTCATTATTCAGCGGTATCGTAAACAGAAACCTGCTTGCGATCCTTGCCGAGACGCTCGAAGCGGACGGTTCCCTCTGCTGTCGCAAAGAGGGTATCATCACTGCCGCGGCCGACGTTGACGCCGG
The DNA here is from genome assembly GCA_034926415.1 of Oscillospiraceae bacterium. GTDB lineage: Bacteria > Bacillota > Clostridia > Oscillospirales > Oscillospiraceae > JAYFRC01. The sequence continues at coordinate 10,497 of JAYFRC010000084.1, read as the reverse complement.
GATGAATCTTGGTGCCGCGCTGCCGATACAGAATGTTGCCGGCCAGAACGTGCTGACCGTCGGCGCGCTTTGCGCCGAGTCTCTTGGATTCGGAGTCGCGGCCGTTCTTGGTGGAGCCGACGCCCTTCTTATGGGCGAAGAACTGAAGTCCAATTTTAATCATGACAATTACACCTCCATAACTTGTATGTTGTCGGGATATTCCTCGTGGAGTTCTGTCAGGTAAACCATCAGGCCCGTGAGTACGGCCTGACAGGTGTTGTCCGCGGAAGCGGAAAGTCCGCCGGGCAGCTTGAGCGAAATACTCGCCCTGCTCTCGGACACCTTCACGGCGGCGCACAGCCCCAACACATCGTTTGCCACGCACTCGACCAGACGTATCGCGCTGGTGACGGAGGCGCACACGATGTCTTTGCCCTCTTCGGCAAAGCCGCTGTGACCCTTTGCTTCAAAGCCGGTTATCCGGCCTTCCTCCATATGAAAAGAGACGGTCGTCATAGTTTACACGGAGATCTTGGATATCTCGACCTTGGTGTACGGCTGACGATGGCCCTGACGCTTGCGGTAGCCCTTCTTGGAATTGTACTTGAAGATCATTATCTTCTTGCCCTTGCCGTTTTTGAGGACTTTGGCGTCGACCTTGGCTCCCTCGACGACGGGGGTGCCGATAGTGGCGTTGTCGCCGTCTATAACAGCGAGAACCTTGTCGAACGTAACGGCCTGATCGGCCTCCACGTCCAGCTTCTCGATAAACAGAACATCGCCTTCCGCGACCTTGTACTGCTTACCTCCTGTAACGATTATTGCGTGCATTCTTTGCACCTGCCTTCCTTTATTACGGACTCGCTGTCGGGGGCGGAAAGGAGAGCCTTTCGCTTGTTTGCCCATTCAAAGCGGCTTATAAAGTATATCAGCGGCTTCCCGTTTTGTCAATGATTATTCGGGAAAAATTGCGGAATTTCGTATGTTTTAGACGCATATAGGGGCAAATTCAGTACTTAAGGTCGCGCTCCGTCCAATCGCGGATGACGGAGAGGTAATTAGAGCAGCATTTCTTGGCGAGGCCTATGTTCAGATTTTTGTAGTTGCCGCACTCCTCAGCGCTTTTTCCGGGTATTTCGCCGTCATAATACGTTCCCTCGCGGCAGACGCGGCGCATCAGCTCTATCGCTGCGGAGTCGGATATGACGCGCGAGTCCACAAGGAGATAGAAGCCTGTCTGACACCCCATGGGCCCGAAATAGAGCATACCTTTTTTGAGGTCGGAATTGCGCAGCAGCGTCGCGAACAGGTGCTCTGCGCTGTGCAGTTCGGCATTTGACAGCAGGTCGCCGCTGTTAGGCACCTTGAAGCGCAGGTCGAACGTCGTAACGAATCCGTCGCGCCTCGAAACATACATCCCAGGCCTCAGCTTCGTGTGATCTATCCTGAAGCTTGCGATTCTTTCCATCTTGCCTCACTCCTTTTTTGCTTTGGAAATTATAGCTTACAAACAGGGGAATGAAGATTCATCCGCCCATAAGAAAGTCGACAATATCCCAGCCGGTGGAGTTCTGAACCTTATAAAGCTCGGTATAGCCGCAGCTGGTGCAGGACACTGTGATAAACTTCTTATTCTGCACATCGAATATCTTGGCAAAATTTCCGCCGGTAGCCTGAAACTGGTCGTGATCGTATGTCGTGCAGCCGCACTTCGGACAGACATACTGCCGCCTCTGATTTTCGTCCATACTGTGGTTCCTCCTTATATATTACCTTAACTGTATCGCATTCAAAATCAATTATAAGCCATTTTGTCCCCAATGTGCAACTTTACCGGCGAAAAAAGAATGTTAAATAATAAACCGGTTGACATGTGTCTACCACGGTGCTATATTTGAGTAGACAAAAGTATACCACAAGGGGGCGAAAAGAATGAAAACCAGTCTGTCGGACGGAGAATGGAAACTGATGGATTTACTGTGGGAGGAGTCTCCGCTGACCATAACTGAGCTGACGGCGGCACTGAAGCCCGGGACCGGGTGGTCGAAAAACACGGTCATAACGATGCTCTCGCGGCTGGAGTCAAAGGGTGCGGTGCGCTTTGAGCAGGGTGAGAGGGCGAAGAAATATTACCCGGCCATGGAGCGTGTGAGCGCGGAAAAGGCGGAGACCTGCGATTTCCTGGATAAGGTGTACAACGGAAGCCTCGGACTCATGGTGAACGCGATGGTGAGCAGCAGGAGCCTTACAAAAGAGGATATTGACGAGCTTCGCCGTATACTCGACGAAGCTGAGGAGGAGAAGAGATGAACGTACTTGTTACCTCCTCGGTGCTTATAGCGGTCATATTCGCCGTGCGCGCTCTGTTCAGAAACAGGATAAGCCGCGCCGCGCAATACGCGCTTTGGCTGCTTGTTCTCGTGAGACTGCTCGTCCCCGCGAGCCTCCCGGCTCTTCCGGTATCGGTGCTGAATGTAGGACAGGAGACCCGCGCGGAGATAAGCGCGGCGGCGGACGGACTTTATACGGGGCGGGTGACGACGATCCCGGCTGAAAACGCCGGAGAGTACGGCGCGGATGAGACGTGGTACTCCGAGCTGTCGGACAACGGGGAAGAAGTCACATATTATACGGGAAAGACGGACGTCAAAGGAATATTGAAAACGGTCTGGGCTGCCGGAGCAATCGCTTTCGCTGCGTGGCTTGCCGCGGCTAACATCGCGTTTTTCGTGAAACTCCGCCGAGGCAGACGGATTTTTGAGACGGAGGGGTGCGATTACCGCGTGTACGTCTGCGGAGGGATTAAGTCACCGTGCCTCGCCGGAATATTAAGACCCGCAATATACATAACGGAGAGCGCCGCGGCGGACGAAAATATACTGCGCCACGTCATCGCGCACGAGAGCGCGCACGCGGAGCACTTTGACAACCTATGGTCGCTGCTCAGAGGCGTATGTCTCGCGCTTTACTGGTTCGACCCGTTTGTGTGGGCTGCGGCCTTCGCCTCGCGCCGGGACTGCGAGCTCGCCTGTGACGAAGCGGCAATAAAAACACTCGGCGAGAGCGAGCGCGTGCCTTACGGAAGAACGCTGCTGTCCCTTGCTCCAAAGCGCGTGAGCGCCATGCTGATTACGTCTCCGATGTCGTGGGGGGGAAAGCGTATGCGCGAGCGCGTCGAGCGCATAGTGCAAAACGGAAAACGCAAAAGCGCCGCGGCTCTGGCGGCGGTGCTCGTTATAGCGTCGGCGGCAGCGCTGTGCACGTTTACGGGGGCGGTAGAAGCAAAGACCGCGCCGGAACAGATGCCTGCTGTAAGTGAAACGACACAGCCTACGAATACAGCGTATACGACGGATGCAGATCAGACGACGGATACGGCGCAGGCGACGGACACGCAGGCCACGCCGAAGATAGCGGAAGCCGTAAAGGCCGATGCGAAAACGTCAGACGCACAATCCGGGGAGACGGCAAAGGCGGCCGACACGGAGAAAACGGCCGACGCTGATGCGTCAGGCGCGTCTTCGGACAAAGAGGAGACAAATAGCGGGCCTATGCTCTGGTACAACGGCAGGCTTTCGCAGCAGGCCAAATACGCCTCGTACGACGAGGCGATGACGGCGGTGGAAGCGGCTATAGATGTGGATACGTGTATGTCGCGCGGCGATATCTGGACGGTGGTTTTCGGAACGATGACGCTTGAAAACGGCGAGAGCGGGTTCGTGAGCTGGCTCGTTTTAAGCGACGGCTGGACCGCGCGTCTGGAGCTGCCGAATTACGCGCCGCAAAAGCCCGACGGAGAGTTTGCCTTCGACGCGGTACGCGTGGGCGGCTATGACCTGAATGTCGACGATGACACGCTATACTATACGGCAAAGCTTGAATGCGACATAGACGCGGCGGACGGGACATCCGCGCTCGGCTATATGAGCGGAGACTACGCTTATACGGTGGATCTCGACACGTTCAAGTTTACGGCAAGCGCACAGCTTGATAAATAAAGAGTTGAGGAAAGGAAAGGTCATAAAATGAAAAAAGAAATAGCGTCGTTTTTCGCGGGCGCGGCAGCGGTGGCGTTTGCGGTATCACTTACGACGGCGGCGATGGCGTCGTCAGGCAAGGTGGCGTTCAATCAGGTAAATGTAGATATGCTCGGCAAATCGGTCATATCCAAAGGCGACGAGCAAACGACCGCCTCGGGCGCGAAGGTGCCGTCCTCGATAACCTATACCGACGAAAACGGCGGGGCGACGACCTATCTTCCCGCGCGCACGATATGCGACCTGTTCGACGCGGACATAGACTGGTACGCAAGGACCGGGACGGTAGAGCTCGGCGGGCCGGAGCAGAGCGTAACGATAACGATAGGGACGGGCGACGACGACGTGCCGACAGCAGAAGAGGTTTACGCAAAGTATCCGACCGAACCGGAACTCGGCGTGAAGGCGGGTGAGTTCACCGAGATAGACCCCGCGACGGTCGATAAGAGCGGAGGGACGTACATCCTGTTCAAAGACGCGAGGATACAGTCGGCCTACGGACTTTCTGATCAACAGTATTTTTGCCAGTCGAACAGTTATGTCGTCATTACGGTCACGAACAACGGGCAGGCGACGGAGTCGGTGTTCGTTTACCATGCAAAGACGATAAGCACGAGCCTCGAAAAATTCTCCATCGTAAGAGTTGACCCGGGCAAGACGATCACACGCGCGTTCAGGGTCGGCGACGTGACGCAGCTAACGTGTATGCTGTCGATGAACATCGACCATCCCGAAAGCCAGGGCGACAAGTCCGACATAACCTTATCGGTCGAGGGGTACTATATAAAAAAATAAATAAAATAACGCCCCGGCGGACAATATCCGCCGGGGCGTTTGCGTTTAAGGTTCCGGATGTCGTCGCGCACGACGATTTGCGACAGAAGCCGCAGAGGCTTACATTTCAAGCAGTATTTTCGCCGCAGCCGTAAGCGAATCCAGGGCGGAGCGGATATTTTCACGGTATTCGGCGCTCTGGTCGTCTGAAAACAGGTGGTCGGACACGGACTTGACAGCGATGAACGCGACGCCGTTTCTCATGCATACCTGGGCCGCGGCGCAGGCTTCCATATCGACGACATCGGCGCCGAACTCGGATTTTATCCATTCGGCGCGCGGAAAATCGCGGCCGAACCAGTCGCCTGTGGCTACGACGCCGTGCACTACGCGCAGCCCCCGGCTTTCAAGCATAGCGGCGGACTCGCGCGTAAACGCGCAGGGAAACGAGCGGGCATTGACCGTGGATACGAAGCCCGCTTCGTCTCCGGCAAGAGTCGTGTCCACGTCGTGCTGGACGCAGGACTCCGCCGCAACGAGCGTGCCGACAGGTGTTTCGTTAAGACTGCCGGCGACGCCGAGATTGATAATAAGGTCGGGCGAAAACTCGCGGCAGAGAAGGTCGGCCGCCATTGCGGCGTAGACCTTGCCGACTCCGCAGATGCAGAGCGTGTCGCCGCCGGGGAGCGAATATACCGAAGCGCCGGAGACGTTGCTCAGCTTCTCCGCGCCGGAGAGCATGGGAGCGGCTTCGGCCGGCATCGCATAGAGCAGGGATTTTTTCATTACGGGCACCTCCGCAGGAACACTGCCTTTAAGGTATAGGTAAAGAATAGCACACAAAACTAAAAAACGGAAGCGGGCGTAAGTCCGCTTCCGTTTTTAATGTGACTATGTATCTTACTTGCCCTTTACGAGGTTCATGGTGTCGATGGCTATCATGAGCTCTTCGTTTGTGGGAACCACAAGGACCTTGACCTTGGAGTCGGCGGTGGAGATGAGCTTCTCTATGCCGTGGACTTCGTCGTCCTTGGCGGAATCCATCTTTACGCCCATGAACTCAAGGCCGGAAGCAATACGCTCGCGCAGGGACGGAGAGTTTTCGCCGACGCCGGCGGTAAATACCAGAACGTCGATGCCATCCATTGCGGCCGCGGCGGAAGCGATGCGCTTGTGGGTCTTGTAGCAGAAGATGTCGATCGCGAGAGCGGCGCGCTGGTTGCCCTCGGCCGCAGCCTTTTCAAGGTCGCGGAAGTCGGAGGACACGCCGGAGATGCCGAGCATGCCGGACTTCTTATTGAGGATGTCCATGACCTGCTCGATCGACAGATTGTACTGCTCCATGAGGAATTCGATGATGGAGGGGTCGATAGAGCCGCAGCGGGTGCCCATGGGCAGACCGTCGAGGGGAGTGAAGCCCATGGAAGTCTCGATGCTCTTGCCTCCGTCAATTGCGGCGATGGAGGAGCCGTTGCCAAGGTGGCAGGTGACTATTTTGAGCTTCTCGATGGGGGTGTTCAGCATAGCGGCGGCACGGCGGGAGACATAATAATGGGAAGTGCCGTGGAAGCCGTAGCGGCGGACTTTCTTCTCCTCATAATATTTATAGGGGAGGGCGTAGATATACGCGCGGGGCGGCATTGTCTGATGGAAAGCGGTGTCGAATACGCCGACCATGGGCACGCCGGGCATGACCTTCTCGCAGGCACGGATGCCGGTGATGTTGGCGGGGTTGTGCAGAGGAGCGAGAGGAATGCAGTCCTCGAGAGCCTTCATGACCTTTTCGTCGATGATGACGGAGCTGGCAAACGCCTCGCCGCCGTGAACGACACGATGGCCGACGGCGTCGATTTCCTTCATGGAGGTGATAACGCCGTTCTTCGGGTCGACCAGAGCGTTCAGCACGGCCTGGATCGCCTCGGAATGAGTGGGCATTTTGACGTCGATGGCATCCAGCTTCTCCTTGCCCTCCACCTGGGGCTTGTAAGTGAACTTACCGTCGATGCCGATGCGCTCGCAGAGACCCTTGGCATAGAGCTTCTCGGTTTCGGGGTCGATAAGCTGATATTTCAGGGAGGAACTGCCTGCGTTGATAACAAGAACTTTCATTTGGTTTCAAACTCCTTCGCATATATTTGGCCTCGGCTTGCGCCGAGCCGAAAAATAGGGTACAATTCAGTAAACTCCATTGTAAACTAAAAGCACTCCTTTCTCAACCGTATTTTCGAAAAAAGCCAATCGGGCGGAGAAAATATTCATGAAGATTGTCGGATTTTTAACAGAATACAATCCAATGCACCTAGGGCACGCGCGCCACATCGAGCTTACGAGGCGGGCGGCAGGGGACTGCGCCTTGGTATGCGTGATGAGCGGAAATTTTGTTCAGCGCGGTGATTTGGCGATAATGAACAAGGCGTCACGAGCGGAGGCCGCCGTAAGAAGCGGGGTCGATCTGGTCCTGGAGCTGCCGACACCGCTTGCCCTGTCCTCGGCGGAGAGGTTCGCGTCGTCGGCTGTGCGGCTGCTGCACGATACGGGAGCGGTAGACTGCATAAGCTTCGGCAGCGAATGCGGAGAGGCGAAAATGCTGGCGGCGGCGGCCGACGCGCTGCTTGATGCGAGATTTTCCGAGAAGCTAAAAGAGGAACTCGCGGGAGGGATATCCTTCGCGGCGGCGAGACAGGCGGCGGTGCGCGCCATCAATAAAGACGCGGCCGACGTGCTCGCAAGCCCAAATGATATCCTCGGCGTTGAGTACATGAAGGCGATAAAGCGATTCGCCCCAGAGCTTGAGACGATAGTAATAAAGCGCGAGGGCTCGGCGCACGACGGCGAGGGCCTCGGTGAGCTTCCATCGGCCTCGGCGCTGAGGAGCGCAATATTTGCAGGAAACATCGGCATGGCGCTGGAGGGCATGACGGAGGCTTCCAAAAGCGTGCTGCTGCGCGAGATGGAGGCCGGCAGAGCGCCGGTGCGCTTTGAGACCTGCGAAAGAGCGGCTCTGGCAAAATACCACTTGATGAGCAAAGAGGACTGGGCCGCGACAGAGGGCGCGGGGGAAGGCCTTTATCATCGTTTCTTCAGATGTGCGCGCTCTGCGACTGGAATCGAAGCCATGTTTGCCGGAGTCAAATCAAAGAGATATGCCTATACGCGGATACGGCGGACGGCGCTTTGCGCATATCTCGGGATAAGAGCGGAGGATGCGCCCGAAAGAGCGCCGTATATAAGACCGCTGGCTTTCAACGTGGTTGGCAGGGAAATACTGGCAAAAATGAAGAAAAATGCGGAAATACCTATAATTACCAAACCCGCCGATGTGAGAAAAACAGGCGGAGCGGCGCTGCGGATGTTTGAATTAGAGGCGCAATGCACTGACCTTTACACACTTTGCTATCCAAGACTTTCTGAATCAGAAGGGGGGAGCGAATGGAGGATAAGCCCGTTTATTCTGTAATATATTTGATATAACTTGTCATAAATTGAACTTTACTGAATATCGGGTATGACGTATAATTTTACATTGCAATACAGAAAAAGGAGACACACGGTGAAAAAAGTAATTTCAGTAATACTTGTCGCGGCCGCGCTTTCCGCACTGCTTTCTGCCTGTGGAAATCAGAGTGAGCAAACGCAGAAGCCCGACCTGATGAGCCAGTTCACAATCGAGACGCAAGAGATGACGAAGCAATGGTACACTGCTGACAAGTCCACGCTTATTGCGGAATACGATTACAGCGTCCCGCACATGGTCCCGACTGCCGACGCGGAGGAGACTGTGACGACTGCGGCCAGCACGTTCAACACGGAGGTCGACAAGTATTTCCAGGGCCTCGCGGACAGCTTTGCTGAGACGTCGCAGTATGCCGAGGACCAGTACAAATACGAGCTCGACGCGGGCGTTGTGAGCAAGGGCGACAACTGGGATACGCACTACACTGACGAGGTATCGTGCGCATGGAATAACGTCGGAAAGCTGCTGAGCGTTCAGAGGGGATATTCATCCTACGCCGGCGGCGCGCACGGTTTTACATATATGTCGGCGTGGAACTTCGATGTTGAAAACGGAAAATTCATAACCGACGTTACAACGCTCGGAGAGGATTCACAGAAGCTACACGACGTGGTCGCGGACGAGATACTCCGTCAGGCGAGCGAGGAGCTTGATCCCGAGGTGTTCAGCGGCTACTGGGATGACTACAAGACCACGATATCGAACTGGAACGTGGATTACTACACATGGTTCACTCCAGAAGGGATGTACGTAAGCTTCCCGGCTTATTCGCTGGCTTGCTACGCGGCGGGCGAGCAGCAGTTCCTCATAAGCTACGACGTGATAAAGCCGTATCTCAGCGATGCCGGAAAGGCTTTACTGGGACTCAAATGAGTTTACATAATATAAGCGGAGCTGCCCTGTACGGACAGCTCCGCTTTTTTACGGGGGTATTGAAAACGCCGGAAGATTCATGAAATTTCACGCGGTCGGAGAAATGTAAGAAGATAAAACGCGGCTCCGGATTTTCCCGGAGCCGCGCCGCTTATTAGGGTTTTCCGCTGTCGTTTTTCACATGGACATGGTTGTTTATATGATCCTCGCAGTAGCAGTAATAGCCGTCGCACTTTGAACAGTAGCGGAACTGGAGGTTTGGATAATCCGTATCCGTCCTGCCGCAGACGGCGCACTTGTGGTTGTAGCCCTTATGTTCCTTTTGCTGCTTCACGGCCTTTTTGAATTCTATCGTCTTGCGCGAATGATGGTGGGACTGCATACCGGTCTTCTCCCGCACCCAGCCTGAGAGATCGTCCCAGAAGAAGATGAAAAAGTTGAGAAGGGCGATGACCGGGATAAACGATGCGAGCCCTCCGCCGGCGAACAAGCCGCGGATGAACTCAAGGGCGAACATGGCCGCGCTTATCCAAGCAAGGTATTTTATCTTTATGGGAATGATTATCAAAAGGACGTTTGCCTCGGGGTAGAGCATCGCGAAAGCGAAGAACATGGACATATTCACGTAGTATGTTCCCGCAAGCGTTATGCTGAGTCCGGAGACGGCGGAGACGATTATGACGTACAGGAGCGTAAGCAGCGAGCCGCCGAAGAAAAAGACATTGAATTTGGCCGTACCCCATTCACGCTCAAGCGCGTTTCCGATGGAATAGAAGAAAAACAGTCCGATGGCGAACCAGATGGGATTATAATCGTACGGAACGAAGATGAACGTCACTATGCGCCATATCTCACCGGAGAGCAGGGAGGAGAGATTGAACGAGAGAAAGTCGATTGAGGAATGATTATAGTTGGTTAAAAGGTAGAGTGCGTAGACGACGACGTTGCCTATCACAATCACTTTCATTAAATTCGGTATGCCGAAATTGGGGTGAGAGTAGCAGAATTCGTCTATTTTATTTCTTATTTTTGACAAAAAATTCGCCTCCGAATATTATTTCTTTCTTATTGTGCCGCTTATAATTATACACTTATCGGCAGCTGTTGTCGTTACAATTCTGTAAACAACACGGACAACGCCAAACCGTAAGATTTCAGGAAAAAATTTCATTTAAGTTTGCAATATATTATATTTGTGATATAATGACTTGTCAATTTAGTTTGCTGTACCAGGCAAAATAGCAGGACAGTTATCAGTACAGTTGTTATAGGTATTATGGCGCTTATCAAGGCTGCTTTGCCGTTTTCACGGCGGCC
>JAYFRC010000007.1:0-40146 GCA_034926415.1 Oscillospiraceae bacterium | reverse complement strand
CCTCCGCCTCTGTCATTGAAGACGTTTTTCATCGCCGCGATTATCTCATCGTCGGAAATAAGCACGTCCGCCTCTCCCCGGAAACGGTAAAACGAATCCTGCAGCTCCGCAAGGGTTTCGGCATAATTGTCGTGCAGGACGTACGGTGAATCGCAGAAGGCGTAAATGAGCTTTGAAAGCGCACTTGCGCCGAATTCCACAAGACCGCTGCGGCGCAGGGATTCAAGACGCACCTCATCAAGCTCGCGCAGCTCGACGGGGGAGAGAGACAGGCCGAAGCGGGACGACATACTGTTTAGCGATTCGCGTCTTTTCTCAAGTGCCCCGTCTTGCTGAGGGAGGATGAAAGAATCCTTTCCCACATTATCATCTCCATAAGTATTTCATCATGATAGGATCACGATATAATAGCTCTTTCGCTATTATATACCGGTAAAAGATAAAAGTATAAGTCTTGAAAAAAGCGCGGTTTTGTGGTAATGTATAGACATAAAGAAGAGAGGAAAAGCAGCGCCGTCCGGAGGGGTCCGGACGGCGCTTACGTTTGTTTGTATCAGGGTTTCTTGCTACGTGCTGTCTCGCCGATATACGCGGCTATACCGGCTGCGGCCAGGATTGCTCCCGCGACATAATAAACTGATATAAGGTCGGACGTAGTGCCGTATATCTCGACTATGCCGCGAAAGCAGCTTCCGACAGTAAGCGCGGCAATACCCGCGCAGAACAGCTTTTCAGGCCAGGGCGAAGGGTACCTTAGCGGACGTATGAGAAATATCAGCAAAAACAGAATCGCCGCGGCGAGCGGATAGACGAACATCAGGATCATCGAAAGGGAATACACGCCGTGGCTGAAATTTTCATATATCGCAGCGAACAGCCCGCAGAAAACTGCCCATCTGAGAGAGGTCCTCACGCTTTTAAGGCATTCGGTTCCTTTCGGCGTTTCCGAGGCTGAGGCGAGCTTAGCCGATATAGACAATATCGCTCACGTTCCTTTCCCTGAAGACTACGCCGTCGGAGGTAGGGTCGTTGACGAGATTTCCGTTGAATACCATCGTCGAAGAGCCGCCGCCGTCGAGGTTGTAAGCGCAGACCACGCCGCATGAGCGCATGAAGCAGGCGAGCTCATAGAGCGTTAAGCCCTCGCTCTCGTCGGTACGTCCGTCGGAGACAAGAAAGACATAATGCAGCGGAGATATCATTCCTATGGCGGTGCGTGGGTTGCTTGTCTTTGCAAGGTCGACCTCATCGTTCTCTCCGACGGAGATAAGTCCGTCGTCTATAAGTGCAGGGCCGAAGGAAAACACCTGCACCGCGCCATTGTCCACAAGTTCCTGAGCGGAAAATTTGGACTCGGAAACTATTTCCATCGTTCCGTCATTCAAAACAGCCATATCTTGGCGGTCTTCGGCGGCTGCGGCGCTGCGGTAAAGCGTACCGTTGCGCACGACATAGCCGTCGTTCTGGACGCCGTAGTAGTCGCCGTTTATTGCGAGCATAGCGCCGTGCTCATCGGCCATGTCAGAGGTGGTGTCGATTATATTTTTGCCGTATGTGTTTTTGGCGAATGCCGTTTTGAGGTATTCGGGGGAAGAGAGCACGACGTCGGCTATGTGTATGTCCGTGCCCTTGACCCGCGAGGTGGACAGCGTAATGCTGACATTTCCGTCGTCGTAGGAGCTGTCTGTTATTGTGGCGTTTTCAACATCGAGAACGGCGGAATCGCCGGTATCTCCGGAGGCGTCGCCGTAGGAGCGCGATATATAGAACACGTCGAGAACGGCGAAGATGGTAAAGCATATGAGCAGTAGATAGAACACGCGGCCGAAAACTTTTGAGCTGTTGGAATTTTTCATTTCTGCCTCCAGGGATGGAAGATTGTGTCAACCGGCGTTCTGCCGGCGTCGGAAGATTATAAGCCGCTGGATGAGCCAGCTCATAGTGAAGAAAATGCACTCGGTTATTATCTTGGCCAGAAATCTGTTGAGCCCAAGCGTGTTGACAAGCAAACTTAAAACGATGGTGTTGCCGAGGAGTATGAGCGCGGCCAGCGCAAAATACTGCGCGCCGGTTCTTAGTATGCTCTCATTGCTTTTGAAAACGAAACGCCTGTTTATAAGAAAGTTGAACGTCGCGCTTATAATGCGCGCCGAAACGTTGGACATCGGCACGCCGGCGCCGCCGAAAGACGAATAGAGCAGAGAAAAAACGGCAAACAGCCCGTAGTCAACCAAAAAGCTCAGGAGCGACGAGGCCGCGAACTTGAATATATCGCGGTATATTAGAAACGCGTCACTCACGGTCTTGAAGTGCGAGCCGGAATTGTTGTCGTGATAGATGGTGCGGATGTCTATCTCGCGCATGGGTATCTTTTTTTCGTTGCACTGCATGAGCACGTTCATCTCGTACTCATACCGCTCGCCGGACACGCTCATAAGGAACGGAAGCATCTCAAAGCCAAAGGCGCGAAGACCGGTCTGGGTATCGCGAAGCTTCGAACCTGTGCACAAGCGGTAGACGAGGCGGGTTATGGCGTTTCCAACACGGCTTCGCAGCGGGACGTTTTTGTCGAACGCGCGGCAGCCGAGCACTATGCAGTCCCGGTGGACGGCAGCCTCGGCGCAGACCCGTTCTGCATCCTCGACGCAGTGCTGGCCGTCCGAATCGAGGGTCACGACGACGCTGCCGCGGTCAAAGCGATCCGAGATGTAGGAAAACGCCGTTTTCATGGCGCGCCCCTTGCCCTTGTTGACCTCGTGGGTCAGCACGGCGGCAAACGCTCCGGCCTCAGCGAATATGGCCGCGAAAGCGCCGCCGCTGCCGTCGTTAACGACAACGGAAGAAAAGCCGGCGGCCGAAAGCTCTTTCAGCAAGGCAATAAGCGTTTCGGTAGGCTCGTATGCAGGAATTACGGCGATTTTTTCCATCGGTACACCTTTATCGGAAATTATTTTGTTATCCCACGTCACGGAATAACAATAAGTATTATAACATTTTTGCGCTGCATTTCAATTCTTATCTTTGACAGCGCGCGCCGGGAACTACGCGTGAAATAAAAACCGAAAGCCGTGGATGTACCGCGGCTTTCGGCGCTTATACTATTGAGTTTTCAGGTTGTTCTGCAATATTATGATGAATGAAGACAAAATCTTGCTTAAAAGGCGGGCGGCGGCATATCGCATTGGAAACCGAAACAGAAAGCTCCTTGCAAAATCGTTTTTATTCTTTATATTTCAGTATCTCTCGTTGGATGAATCGCCTGCCGTGGTTTTCCGCCTTTGCGGACTGTGGAATTAATAATAAGGAAACCATAAATGTTGTTTGACCTGTGGTAGCCGGTACATCATGATATGCCGCCAGCCCGTTCGAAGATTTGCCAAGCGCGGTTTTCGATGCCAGTAATATCCGATATACTTACCAGAAGCGGTATGGCTTTTAGTTCGGCCCAGTTTGGGCCAGGAACTTAAATCAGGTGTCAGATATTGCCGAAAACGATCTGGAAAGTGCGTCCGCGCCAACTTTACAATAGCCGAGACTATCGGCAGTTCTCATCGCCGGCTCCGCGGCGGCGCATATCACGCAGCCGGCGTTTATATCGGGAGGGAACATTGGACTCACCCCTTTCGTTAAAATTTTTTACATCAGGGACATTCTTTGCTTTATTTTCAGACTTTCCCTTGTCTGATTATATGATAAATCTCCGCCGCGTTTTTTTCAAGCGTTGATTTGAACAAAAATCAAAAATTATATCTTACAAAACGCCAATTTATCAGCAAAAGCAGATTTTTTGACAACTTTTGATAGACAAAAATGAAATGCGATGATATAATAATATCATTGGGGTAACAGGGTAACGGGGCTGCCGCATTTATGATGCGGCAGCCCCGTTACCCGTGTCCGCGCGGGGCGCCGCTTTTATGCGTGGCCGTGTTCGGCGGATTCGGAAGTGCGGAACAGCAGCGTTATGCACCATATTCCTGCCAGGGCTATTATTGTGTAGATTATTCTGCTGAGAAGAGACAGTGAGCCACCGAAAAGAAAGGCGACAAGGTCAAAATCAAAGAGGCCGACGAGCCCCCAGTTGACAGCGCCTATAACGATGAGCGTGAGCGCGATTTTATCAAGCATGGTTATACACCTCCTTGAGACAGCATTTCCAAAAGCGGAGCGCTTTATTCCGCTTTATTGCTGTGTTTTGACGAAAACACCGAAAAATGCCGCGAGCCAAGTTGTAAAACAGGAAACGTGATGATACAATAATCTCCGTATTGAATTACTGCATTAAAAGGAAGAATATTACATGAATTACGGCAGCGCGCTCACGGGCGGGATAAAACAGCTCGGCCCGTCGAGCATAAAACGTTTTTTCGACATAATAAATGAGATGCCGGACGCCATATCACTCGGCCTGGGAGAGCCCGACTTTAAAACGCCGGAGCATATCCGCGCCGCCGGCATACGGTCGCTTGAGGAAGGACGCACCAAATATACCCAGAATCCCGGACTCCCCGAGCTTCGATGCGGGATATCCGAATATCTTGAGCGGCGTTTCGGACTTTCATACGACTCCGAGACTGAGATGTGCGTAACAGTCGGCGGTAGCGAGGCCATAGACCTTGCGATCCGCTGTCTTATAGAAAAGGGCGACGAGGCGCTCGTTCCGACGCCTTCGTTCGTGTGTTACTCGCCGCTTGTAACGGTGTGCGGCGGTACGGCGGTCGAGCTTGTGACCTCGGCCGACAACGGCTTTCGCGTGACGGCAGAGCAGATAAGGGCGGCGATGACCGAGAGAACAAAGCTTCTGGTTTTGCCGTATCCGAGCAACCCAACGGGAGCCATACTCGAAAGACGCGACCTTGAGGAGATAGCGCGGGCGCTTAAGGACACGAATATCGCCGTGCTTTCAGACGAGATTTACAGTGAGTTGACATACGGCCGGCACCACTGTTCGATGGCGGCGATAGAGGGGATGCGCGAGAGGACGGTCGTGGTAAACGGCTTTTCAAAATCGTTCGCGATGACGGGCTGGCGCATGGGCTACCTCTGCGGTCCGAAGGAACTTGTCGCGCCGATGGGGATACTTCATCAGTACGGTATCATGTCAGCGCCTACTGTCGCACAGTACGCTGCGATAGAGGCCATGAAAAACGGCGACGACGATATAGAGGCTATGAAAGCCGAGTACGACAAACGCAGAAAATTTTTGTACGATGGACTGCGCCAAATCGGGCTTCCGTGCCCTGAGCCGCGCGGCGCGTTTTACTGCTTTCCGCGCGTGGACGGCTTTGGCCTTGGCGACGCGGAGTTCTGCGAAAGGTTGCTGCTTGATGAAAAAGTGGCCATAATCCCCGGAAGCGCATTCGGACTCGGCGGTGAGGGACACGCCCGCTGCTGCTACGCGGCGGACATGGACAAGATAGGCGAGGCTCTAGCGAGAATGGAAAAATTTGTAAATAGTCTTAAATAAGGGAGATATGGGCATATGAAGTATATCCTGGTAATCGGAGACGGCATGGCGGACAATCCCGTGCCGGAGCTTGGTGGAAAGACGCCGCTCGAATATGTGAAAAAGCCGAATATAGACGCGATGGCGGCTAAGGGCATCGTCGGCAACACGCTTAATGTCCCGCACGGACTTCCGGCGGGAAGCGACACAGCCATACTTTCCATATTCGGCTGCGACCCGAAAATATATTTCACCGGCCGCGCGCCGATGGAGGCCGCCGCAAGCGGTATCAAGCTCAAAGACGGCGATGCCGCTTACCGCTGCAACATGGTCTGCCTAGAGGATTCCGACAAGCCGTTCGCTGAAAAGAAGATACTTTCGCACAGCGCCGGATCGATAGAGGGCGACGAGTCGATAGCTATAATAAAAGCGCTCTGGGCTGACGAGAGATTCAAGGCCGCCGCGGACAAGGCGCGTATGGTCGTGCATCCCGACGCATCGTTTCGCCACATAGCGGTACAGAGCGGCGCGGACATACGCGGCATAAAGCTCATTCCGCCCCACGACCATCTCGGCGAGACGATAGGGCAGTATCTGCCATCCGGCTGCGAAAACGCGAAGACGCTGAAAGAGCTCATGGAAATGGCGCATTCGATACTCGACCATCACCAGCTGAACGAGAGCCGCCGCGCGCGCGGAAAGATGCCCGCAAACGGCATCTGGTTCTGGGCGGAGGGCACGGCCGTGACGCTTCCAAATTTCTGGGAGAATTATCACAAACGCGGCGGCGTCATTTCAGCCGTCCCGCTGTGTCACGGAATAGCTGCCCTGACAGGACTCGACATGATACACGTCGAGGGGGCTACGGGAGAGCTCGAGACGAATTACGAGGGCAAGGTTGATGCGGCAGTCAAGTGCCTCGAAGACGGAAACGATTTCGTCGCGATACATATCGAGGCTCCAGACGAGTGTACGCACAACGGCGACCTCAAGGGAAAGCTGCAGGCTATTGAATGGCTGGATTCCCGTGTCGTTGGGCCGCTTCAGGATAAGCTTAAGAGTGAGCCTTTTGAATACCGTCTGCTGCTGCTTTCGGATCACAAAACGCTTACGTCCACACGCGGACACGACGGGGACCCCGTGCCGTATCTCATTTACCAGAGCGATAAGGACACGGGCTTTGGCGGAGCGTATGACGAAAAGACCGGGATGCGCGGAAACACCGTTCCGGCGGGAGTTGCGCTGATGGATATGCTTTTTGAAACGGAGAAGAACAAGTGACGGCAAGAGGTATACGACCGGCGGATATATTGCTTCCTCGAGTCGAGAGCATGGAAAGATGGAGCGTCGTCGCCTGCGATCAGTTCACAGAGGACGCCGATTACTGGCGGCGGGTGGACGATTGCGTTGGAGGTGCTCCCTCAACGCTCCGCATGATACTTCCGGAAGCTGAAATAGGCCGCGGAGACGTCGGGGAGCGGATAGGGCGCATCGAAGAAACAATGGAGAAATATTTCCGCGAAGGCATATTCGAGGAGCACCGCGACGCGATGTTCTATGTCGAGCGCGACCAGAGCGGCGGGCTCAGGCGCCGGGGCGTCGTGTGTATGCTCGATTTGATGGAATACGACTATTCGCCGGAAAGCGGCTCGCTGATACGCGCGACGGAAAAGACAGTTGAAGAGCGCATACCGCCACGCGTGGCGATACGCTCCGGGGCACTGCTGGAGCTCCCGCACATAGTGGTTTTTATCGACGACGGCAAAAAACGCGTGATAGACGCGCTTTCACACGGAAAGAGCGAGATGAAAAAGCTCTATGGGTTCGACCTCATGGAAAACGGCGGACGCATAGACGGCTGGGAAATAAGTGAGGACCAGAAGCAAAGACTGCTTGAAGACGTGGGCGAGCTTGAGGAGAGCACGCCGATGCTTTACGCGGTCGGAGACGGCAACCATTCGCTGGCTGCGGCGAAGGCGTTTTATGAAAAGCAGCGCGCCGGGATGTCCGAGAGCGAGTGGAAAGAGCTTCCGTCGCGTTACGCGCTCGCGGAGATAGTCTCGCTTCACGACAAGGCGATAGTTTTCAAATCAATACACCGCGCGCTGTCAGGCGTGGATCCCGGCGCCGTGCTCGCGGCGCTCGCTCCGCATTGCGCGAAAGGGGTCGGCGATATAAAATGGTTCGCTGGCAGAAGACGCGGCAGCTTCTCATTTTCAGACGCGTCGGCGCTGCCTGCCCGGGCGCTTCAGGATTTTCTTGACGGTTATGTGACGGCGAACGGCGGCCGTATCGACTATGTGCACGGCCACGGCGCGCTTGAAAAGCTCTGCTCCGGAAAAGACACGATAGGCGTTGAGCTGCCGGACAGTGATAAGGAACGGCTTTTCTCGCTTGTAATTAAACACGGGCCGCTGCCGCGCAAGACGTTTTCCGTCGGCCGCGCGGTCGACAAAAGATATTATCTCGAAAGCCGAAAAATACGATAAGAATGGAGGCGGCCGCGATGGAGACTGTGCAGAACGCGTATGCAAAGCTCAATTTGACGCTCGACATCGTCGGAGACCGCTCCGACGGATATCACGACCTTAAAATGGTCATGCAGAGCGTTGAACTGCATGATACCGTCCGGATACGCGAGAGCGCAGACGAAAAGATAACTATCGAGTGCGCCGAGCGCTTTATACCGCGCAACTCGAACAACCTCGCGGCAAAAGCCGCAGAGCGTTTTTTTGAGACATCCGGAGTATCGAGGCGCGGGCTGCTTATCGCGATAGACAAGGTGATACCCGTATGCGCGGGCATGGCGGGCGGAAGCTCGGACGCGGCGGCGGTGCTACTGGCGCTGAGGCGTATGTACGCCCCAGGAATGAGTATTGAGACGCTCTGCACAATAGGAGAGAGCGTCGGAAGCGATGTGCCGTACTGCGTGTTCGGAGGCACGGCGCTTGCTGAGGGAAAGGGGGAGAGGCTTACGGGGATTTCTCCGATGCCTTACGTTCCCGTCGTCATCTGCAAGCCGGATTTTCCCATTTCGACTCCGGAGCTTTTCGCACTCGTGAACATGAAAAAAATAAACCTGCGGCCCGACACGATCGGGATGATAAAAAGTCTTGAGCATGCGGATGTGGAAGGAGCAGCCAGACGGCTGTATAACGTCTTTGAGGACGTTTTGCCGAAGAAATACGGGGAGGTCGCGAGGATAAAGAACAGGATGTTCGACCTCGGCGCCGCCGGAGCCTGCATGACGGGCTCAGGCCCGACCGTATTCGGACTTTTCCGGGACGATGAGACGGCCGAGCGCGCGTACGCGTCGCTGAGTGAGAACTATTCCAGGACATTTCTGACGAGGACGCGTTCAGAGCCGAACACATGAATGTATAAAATACGACGACACCGTCCATAATATGGATATATACGCATAAGGATGGTGTTTTCGCATGAAAGGAAAAATAAAACCTGTTGAGATTGCGCTTGCGGCTGCATTGTTTGTGACGCTCGCGTTCGGGATGGCAAACGCGCCATCGGAGCTCAGCGGCAAATGGTGGGGCGTAATGTTCCCGTCGCTGAGCCTGTCGGCCGAAACGGACGGCGGGGCTGAGGCGTTTGCTTCGGCTGGAAGCGGCGGCTATACGATAAAGTTCAAGGCGGTCGAAATAATAGAAAACATAAAACAGGGCATAAAGGGCGGACGGTGACTTCACCGTCCGCTTTTATGCAAAGATGAGAAATGATAGGCTGTTGAAAAGACGGGGATTATGATACAATACATTATAATATTGTATAACTAACCGGAATCTTACGAAAGGACTGGCGGGTATGCTGAAGATCGTCGTCGGCCGCGCGGGAAGCGGAAAATCCAATATGGTGCTCGGCGAGATACGCAGACTCGGCGACGAAAGCCGTCAGATACTCATAGTGCCGGAGCACGCTTCGCATCAGGCGGAGCGCGACCTTTGCGCCGTTTGCGGCGACACCGCGTCGCGCCACGCGCGGGTCATGAGCTTCCGGTATATGGCCGGCGAGATACTTTCAGAGACCGGTGGGGCCGCGGACACGGCGCTCGACGGCGGCGGTAAGATACTCACGATGTACCGCGCCATGCACGACAACGCCGGGGTGCTGAGAGTCTATCGCCGCCCGTCGCAAAAAGCGGCCTTTCTCGAGGGCTTTGTGGCCGCGGCGGAGGAACTTCAAAGCTTTGACGTTTCGCCTGAAAGCCTGCTCGATATTTCGGCTGAGCTTGGAGCGCCTCTTCGCGATAAGCTGCACGACATCGTGCTTGTCTGCGCCGCCTACGAAGCGCATCTGCGCGACAGCGGAATGGACAGGCGCGACAGGATGACTCGTCTGTGTGAAAAACTCGCGGACAGCTCGCTATTTGACGGCGCGGATATATTCGTCGATGGTTTTACATATTTTACGGCGCAGGAGGAGCGCGCGCTTGCGCTGCTGCTTGTAAAAGCAAGCTCGCTCACGGTTACGCTTCTCGGCGACAGGGCCGACTGCGACGGCGTGTTCGACACCACTCTGCGCGTGACCGAACGGCTGAAGCGAATGGCCGAAAAAGAGGGCCAGGACTGCGAGACAGTGTGGCTGAATACCGAGAATAAGACCATGACCGCGCCGATACGCCATATAGAGCGTCATTTTTTTGGAACTGCGGAGGAATATCCGGAGGATACGGACGCGGTGCGCCTGATGTGCGCGGCGGACGAATATGCCGAGACCGAACACGCGGCGTCGGAGATACGCCGCCTTGTCGCGTCCGGAAAATACCGCTACCGCGATATCGCGGTGGCCGCGCGCAATATCGGAGATTACGAAGCCGCGATAGAGAACGTGTTCGAGCGCTACGACATACCTGTGTTTCTCAACCGCAAACGCGATATTCTCGACAAGCCCGTGCTGACGCTCCTTGTCGCGGCGCTTGAGGCGATAGACGGAGGATTCGAATACGAGTATATGTTCAGATATCTTAAGACCGGGCTCGCCGGTCTGACGGCGGACGAGTGCGATGAACTGGAAAATTATGTAATTATCTGGGACGTGCGCGGAGGAGTCTGGCTTAGGGACGAGCCGTGGACGGCCAATCCGCGAGGCTACGACGCGCCCTTCGGCGACGAGGAAAAAGCCGCTCTCAGGCGGATAAACGCGTCGCGGGACAAGGTCCGCATACCGCTCTCGGCGCTTTCGGAAGGACTCAAGGCGGGAAAGACCGCGAGAGAGAAAACAAAGGCTGTTTACGATTTTTTGACGGAGATACGCCTTCCCGAACTGCTCGATGAAAAAACACAGATGTTTTTGCGGCACGGAGACAGCCAGCTAGCGGAGGAATACGCGCAGCTCTGGGAGATACTCTGCGCGGTCATGGATCAGTTCGTCGCCATGCTCGCGGACACGGAGATGGATACGGACGAGTTCACGCGGCTTATGAAGCTTACGCTGACACAGTACGACGTCGGAACGATACCAGTTTCGCTCGACCAGATAGCGGTCAGCTCACTGACGAGGAACGACCGCCATGCCGTCAAGTGCATGTTCCTGCTCGGAGCTACGGACAGCGCGCTTCCGTCCGTCGGGGACGAGCGCGGATTGCTTTCAGAAAGCGACAGGAAGGAGCTCGGACAGACGGGCATAAGGCTTGCACCCTGTGGAATGGAAAAAATTTCCATTGAACTTCAAAATATATACGCCGGGCTTGTGCAGGCTACGGAGCGCCTCTGCGTGAGCTGGCCGGAGTCTGACGCATCGGGAGCCGAGCTGCGGGCGTCGTTCGTAGCGGAGCGGCTCAAACGTCTCTTCCCGAACATACGCACGTTGACGGACGCGGATTTTCGAGTAAACGCGGCGGTACCGGCGCTCGAGAGGGCCGGAGAGGCCGTCGGAGGAGAGCTTTGGAAATATTTTGATGAGCTCGGCGGATTTTCGTCGGAGCTTGCAGCGATGGAACAAGCCAAAAATTATCGGCGCGGCGAATTGTCGCAGGACGCCGTGCGGACACTTTACGGAGAAAAGCTTCGTATGTCGGCTTCGCGCATAGACGTTATACATTCGTGCCATTACAAATATTTCATGGAGTACGGCCTTCGCGCGAAAGAGCGTGTTCCGGCCGGGTTTGACGCTCCGGAACAGGGCACGTTCGTGCATTACCTGCTGGAGCACACGGCGGCGGAGGCAAAGCGCCTCGGCGGGTTTGCGAAGCTGACGGACGAAGACAGGGCTCGCATAACCGACGAGTACATAGCAAAATTTGAGGAAGAAAATCTTTCTGATCTTAACGAAAAGAGCGCGCGGTTCCGCTATCTTTTCGGGAGGCTCAAAAAGACCGCGCGATCGATCGTGGACGACGTTGCGCGTGAGCTGGCGGAGTCGGATTTCGTGCCGTGCGCGTTCGAGCTTGAATTCGGAGGCAAGGGAAAAATACCCGCCATATCCATACACGCGCCCGAGGAACTCACGGTCGTTGGAAAAGTCGACCGCGTGGACGGATGGATAAGGAACGGAAAGCTGTATCTGCGCATAATCGACTACAAGACCGGAAAAAAGAAATTCGATCTTGCGGAGCTTATGAAAGGCATCGGCGCGCAGATGCTCATATATCTGTTCGAGCTTCAGAAAAACGGCCGCGCCGCGTTTGAGGGCGAGGCCGAGTTCGAAGATATCGTCCCTGCCGGAGTGCTGTATGTTCCGGCGCGCGACCCGATACTGTCGGTTCCCCGCGGCGCGTCGGACGAGGATATACGCGAAAAAACTGAAAAAGAACTCCGGCGCAGCGGGCTTGTGCTAAACGACCCTCAGGTTCTCGAGGCGATGGAGCACGGCTGTACGGAAAGGCCGCACTATCTGCCGCTTCGCATAAACCGCGAAGGGCGCATACTCGACGGCGCGGCGGACGCGGAACAGCTCGGGCATCTGAGCGTGTACGTCGAAAAGCTGCTTCGCGGCGTGGCGCAGGAGGTGGCGATAATAACCGCCGATCCTGTCTATCACAGCGAGCAGAAAAACGCCTGCACGTACTGCCCGTTTGCTCCGGCCTGCAATTTTGAAAACAGGCGTGCGGGCGAGAAGTGGAACTATGTGACGCCGGTAACGCATGAGGAATTCTGGGAGCGCATAGGCGCGAAGGAAGGCGGCGACGGCAATGTCTGAGATAAAACTGACGGAAGAGCAACGCCAGGCCGTTGAAAACCGCGGCGGAAGCCTGCTTGTCTCCGCGGCTGCGGGCTCGGGAAAGACAAAGGTGCTCGTCGAGAGATTGTTCGACCACATAACCCGCGAGAGCGCGGAGCTGACGGATTTCCTTATAATCACATACACGAAGGCTGCCGCTGCGGAGCTTCGCTCAAAAATAGCCTCGGAGCTTTCAAAGCACCTCGCCGCCGCGCCGGAGAATGCGCATCTGCGTCGCCAGACGATGCTCGTCTACAAGGCGGACATAAAAACGGTCGACGCGTTCTGCACCCAGCTCCTGCGTGAGAACACGCATCTTCTCGGCTCTGACGGCGACAAGTCGAGCCTGACGCCCGACTTTCGTGTGCTCGACGAGAACGAGGCGGAGACGCTCCGCGAGAAAACACTCGGTCGCGCGCTGGAAGATTTTTACAGCGACTTGGATGAGAAGGCCGGGAAAGCCCTGCTGGCCGATACGATAGGCGCCGGCCGCGACGACAGAGCGCTCGCTTCCCTCGTGCTTGATTTTTACGGCAAGCTCCAGAGCCACGCGTATCCCGAAAAATGGCTCGAGCGCGAAAAAAAAAGATGGAAAGACATTCCGGATGACGCCGGGGATACCGAGTGGGGAAAAGAGCTTCTCGGAAGAGCAAAATTGTCGGCGGCTTACTGGCGCTCCGCGCTGACGCGCGCGGCGGAGGATATGCGCGGCGATGAAAAACTGCAAAAAGCCTACGCGTCGCAGTTTCTCTCCGCGGCGGGTGCTTTCGCGGCGTTTGAGGCGGCGGCGGAGAAGGGGTGGGACGCTGCGGCCAAGTCAGAGGTCGCGTTCCCGAGACTCGGTGCATACAGAGGCGAGAGCGATGTAAAGGCGCGCGCAAAGGCCGTCTGGGACGCCTGTAAAACGCGGTGGCCGAAAACGTTTGAGCGCGTGAGCGCGGACGGAGCGGCGCTTGCGGCCGATATGCGCGACATGGCTCCGGCGATGCTCGCGCTGTTCAATCTGACGCGTGATTTCTCCGCGCTCTACGCGAGAGAAAAGCTTAGAATCAACGCAGCCGATTTTTCGGATCAGGAGCATTTCGCGGTGCGGATACTTGAAAACCCCGACGGAGAGCCGACCGAGACGGGGCGCGCCGTTGCGGAGCGCTACCGCGAGATAATGGTGGACGAGTATCAGGATACGAACGAGATACAAAACAGGATATTCTCCGCCGTATCCAAAAACGGGAAGAATCTGTTTATGGTCGGAGACGTGAAGCAGAGCATATACAGGTTTCGCCTTGCCGACCCGACTATATTCCTGCATAAATACGAGACGTATCCGCCCTGCGCCGAGGCATCTGAGGGCGAGGACAGAAAATTGATGCTTTCGGCAAACTTCCGCTCGCGCCGGGGTATACTGGACGCGGCAAATTTTGTCTTTTCAAACATCATGTCCCGCGAGATGGGCGAGATGGCGTATAGCGACGACGAGGCTCTGCATTTTGGAGCCGGGTATTATGAAGAGACGGGAGAACGCGCGGCAGAATTCGACCTGCTTGATTATCCGTCGCGTCGGGGTGCGGCGGACGACTGCGAGGAAGACGCCGACAGAGCCGAGGCCGAGGCCCGCTTCACCGCGTCGCGCGCAAGAGCGCTTATAGACGAAAAATTCCCCGTGCGCGACGATCCAAGCGGCAAAATGCGCGCCGCGCGGCAGGAGGACATAGTTGTGCTGATGCGCGCGCCCGGGCCGAAGCGGCTGCTTTACGAGCGCGTATTCGCGGAGCAGGGGCTCACATGCTCGACCGAAGCGTCGGATGACTTTTTCTCGGCTATGGAAGTCGCGGTAGTATTTTCAATGCTGAAGATAATCGACAACCCGCATCAGGATGTGCCGCTCATATCGGTGCTTCGCTCTCCGCTGTTCGGCTTCGCGCCGGAAAGGCTCGCCAAAATACGTGCGAAAACTTCCGGCGGAGATTTCTATGAAGCGCTGAGAGCCGACGGCGGCGAAGACGCGGAGCGGTTTGTTTCCGAGCTTTCGGAGCTCCGAACAATAGCTCCGGATTACAGCGTGCACAGACTTATATGGCACGTCTACAACCGTTTCGGCGTACTCGGCGTGTTTGGGGCCATGGAGGACGGAAAAGAGCGCAGGGAGAATCTGACGGCGTTTTATGAATATGCCCGTAAATACGAGTCCGAAGGCTACCGCGGACTTTTCAGGTTCGTAAGCCATCTTGAAAAGCTCATAGAATGCGGCCAGCAGCCCTCTCCGGCCGCTAAACGCGTCGGAGACGGAATACGACTTATGAGCATACATAAATCGAAGGGGCTAGAGTTCCCGATAGTCATCCTTGCCGACGCGGACAAGAAATTCAACGATACCGATCTTCGCGCGCCCGTGCTAGTTCACCCGAAGCTCGGCGCGGGGCCGATGCACGTGGACGCAAAACGCCGCGTGCGCTGGTCGACTCTTGCGCGTGACGCGGTGGCGGCGCGGCTTGCGCGCGAGATGAAGTCCGAGGAAATGCGTGTGCTCTACGTAGCCATGACGAGAGCGAAGGAAAAACTGATAATCGTCTCGTCCGTCATAAACGCGGGCAGATACCTCGCCCGCCTCGCGCCGGACGCGGTCTGCCCGGCCGCTCCCGAAGCGGTGGCGTCCTGTGATTCGTATTCAAAATGGATACTTCTCGCGCTTTTGACAAGGCCGGAGGCAGCCGTTCTGCGCGAGGCCGCGGGGATAAGCCCGGAAATTAGTGCCGCGGGCGGGGAGTGGCAAATATCGCTCGCCGACGCGGATAAGTACATGAAGCGCCCGAAGCGGACGCTGCGCGCTCCTGAAACTGAGAAGGCGGAGGGGGCCGGAGCCGACACGGACGTAATATCGTTCGCTTACCCGTTTTCGCGCGAGGTGGCTACGCCGTCGAAGATGACGGCAACCCAGCTCAAGGGGCGGGAGATAGACCGCGAGATAGCCGAGGACACCATTCAGCCAAGGCCGCGTTTCGGTTTCGGAAAGCCGCGTTTTCTCGACGGGGAAAGGGCACTCACCGGCGCGGAGCGCGGCACGGCGATACACGCCGCGATGCAGTTCCTCGATTTTTCACGCGCCGGTACATACGAGGGCGTTCGGGGCGAGATAGAGCGCATGAGGCTCTCGCACCTGCTCTCTGACGCTCAGGCCGGAGCCGTCAGCGCGCGCGATATAACGGAGCTGATGACGTCGCCGCTCGGCGAGGAGCTTCGCGGCACGCCTCCGGATATGATATGGCGCGAATTCAGGTTCTCGATGTTGGTTCCGGCGAAGGAGCTCGCAGGCGGCATCACCTCGGACGACAAAATACTGCTTCAGGGCGCCGTGGACTGTTTTTTCGAGACGGACGGGAAGATAACGGTAGTCGATTTCAAGAGCGACGCAATACGTCGCGGAGAGGAAGCCGAACGCGCCAAACTTTACGAAGGGCAGATAGCCGCCTATGCCGGAGCCCTCGAAAAGCTGACGGAAAAGCCGGTCGTTCGCAAAATTTTATACTTTTTTGCCACGGGTACGACATATATTTTGTGAAAAAGCCTTGCATTGGCCGCCAAATGGTGGTATATTAACCTTTGCCTGTTGAAAGACAGGCAAATATGAAGGGTGAAAGGGGTGAACAAGAGCATGAAGGAAGGAATCCATCCCAATTATCAGCAGACTACTATTACTTGCGCCTGCGGTAATGTGATTGAGACAGGTTCTACCGTGAAGAATATCAAGGTGGAAGTCTGCTCAAAGTGTCACCCATTCTTTACAGGTAAGCAGAAACTGGTAGATACCGGCGGACGCGTTGCGAAATTCAACAAGAAGTTCGGCCTGGATAAGTAAGGATGAAAAAACCCGTACCGCGGCAACGCGATACGGGTTTTACTTTTTTATTAAAATCGCATATACTTATATTATCCTTTTTGCGGAGGCGACCGATATGAATATCAAAAAAAACAAGGGTCCGAAGAAGCTGACCGAAATACCGATAAAGGTCACAGCGGCGCAGTCGTTCAAGATATTTGACGATACACATCCTCTGCTGACCGCCGGCAACTCGGAGAAGTTCAACACGATGACGATAAGCTGGGGCGGACTCGGCACGCTCTGGAATATGCCGGTCTGCACGGTATACGTCCGTCCGACCCGCTACACATATGAATTTATGGAGGCGCAGGACTATTTTACCGTCTCCTTTTTCCCGGAGAATATGAAAGACAAACTCGCGATATGCGGTACGGTGAGCGGACGCGACGTGGACAAGGCGGCCGAATGCGGACTGACTCCGGCGTTCGACGAGTGCGGCGCGCCGTACTTTGAAGAGGCTGGCACCGTGCTTATCTGCCGCAAGGCCTACGTTCAGGACCTAGGCCTCGAATGTGCGCGCGACGACAGAATAGGCGCTTGCTACGAGAATGGGGAAAATGTCCACCGTATGTATGTCGGCGAGGTCGTCAAGGTGCTTACAAAATAATTTCACTCCGGAGGTCCTATGGAAAACATTAAAGAGGAATATACCGCACGCGCCGTGCTTGCCGGGCTCAATTCGCCGCGCCTTCCGAAAGAGGAAAACGCCGATGACTGGAGCCTTGACGAGCTTGCCGCACTGACCGAGACCGCCGGAGGCGTGGCCGTGGCGCGTGTGCTTCAGAACAGGGAAGCGCCCGATGCGCGCACGTTCATCGGAGACGGCAAAGTGCGCGAAATAAAGGAACTGGTCGAAAACGAGGCCGCGACGATGGTGATTTTCGACAACGACCTGTCGCCCGCTCAGACGCGAGTGCTCACCGAGGAGCTTGGGGTGCAGGTGCTTGACCGGAGCGGCCTGATACTCGATATCTTCGCCCAGCGCGCGCGGACCAAGGAAGGGCGGCTACAGGTAGAGCTCGCGCAGTACCAGTATCTGCTGCCGCGTCTTACCGGAATGTGGACGCACCTTGTGCGCCAGAACGCCGCGGGCGGCAAAAGCCCCATCGGAACGCGCGGCCCCGGCGAGACTCAGCTCGAGACAGACCGCCGCCACATACATCGCAAGATAGACAAACTGCGCGGGGATCTCGAGGAGGTGCGCCGCGTCCGGGCGACTCAGCGCGACCGACGCGATAAAAATGAGATACCTGTCGTCGCCATCATCGGCTACACAAACGCCGGGAAATCAACGCTGCTGAACGCCCTGACGGGCTCTGACATCCCGGCGAACGACCGCCTGTTCGACACGCTCGATACGACGAGCCGGCTGCTTACGGTCAGCGACACGCTGGACGTCGTCATTTCCGATACGGTCGGATTTATCAGAAAGCTTCCGCACCAGCTGATTGACGCGTTCAAAGCGACGCTCGAGGAGCTCCAGTACGCTGACCTTATGCTGCACGTCATCGACGCGTCGGACGAAAAATGGGAGGCCGAGGCGGAGGTGGTCGACGAGCTCGTGCGAAAAATAGGCGCGGAAAAGACCCCGTGCATCCGCGTGTTCAACAAATCTGACAAGGCGTTTTCAAAGGAACGTCCGTTCGGCAAGGATGTGGTTGCCATATCCGCCAAGACCGGAGAGGGGCTCGACGCGCTGCTTAAAAAGATAGACGAACAACTCGACAAGGGCGCAAGGCGCGTAACGATACATCTTCCTTACGGCAGTGGCGCCGTGCTTGACGAGCTTTACCGCGACGCAAAGGTGGAGAGCGTGGATTATGGCGATACGATAGACATAGTCGCGGTATGTACGCCAAAGGTAATGGGCCATATAGGACAGTTCATAGAGGACTATGTGCCCCCAAAAGAGGATTGGGAATAGATGGGCGAATATCTTGTGCCGCTGAAAGAGGCTGAAAGTGAATTCACCGAGAAACGTTCGCGCTTTATCGGACATGTGTTTTCAGCCCGGAGCGATGACGAGGCGCGGGCGTGCATCGAGGAAGTGAGAAAGACACATTACGACGCGCGGCACAACTGCTGGTGCTATGTTATCCGCGGCGGAGCCGTCCGTTACGGTGACGACGGGGAGCCGCAGGGAACCGCCGGACAGCCGATGCTTAACGTGTTTCAGCGTGAGGGCGTGGAGAACGTCTGCTGCGTCGTAACGCGGTATTTCGGAGGGGTGCTGCTCGGAGCCGGAGGGCTGACGCGGGCGTATGCAAAGGCGGCTAAGGACGCTCTGGACGCGGCGGGGATAGGCCGAATGAAGCTTTGGACAGCGGCGCGCGCGTCCGTCGCATACCCGATATTTGAACAGATAAAGCTCGAGATAGAGCGCGCCGGCGGAGAGATATGCGCCGCGGAATACAGCGACAGGATAGAGCTTGAGTTCATTGTTCCGGACGGCGTGTTCGAGCCGCTTTCCGCAAGGTTCGCGGAGCTTTCAGCGGGGAACGTGAAAGCGGAAAAGACCGGAGGGGAGTTTCGTCCCGCGGCGCTGTAATCACGCAAAAGATGGACTAAAACAGCAAAAAATATGGAGAAAAACAAAAATCCCCGAATCATAACGATTCGGGGTAAATATGATTGAAACATGATTATTCATACAAGAAGGGGACAGGTTTTTGCCTGTCCCCTTCTTGTATCAGTAAGCCTTAAGTGAGAATATCAAATCATTAATTCACATTCGCTTCGTACGCGATAATAAAACGGCACAGTAATCATCTGAAAAGGTTTTATTTCTGTGCCGCTGCGTTTTATAAGCATACAAATTCGCGTATTCAGTAAGACTTTGCAATGATTGGCTTGCCATCATTTTTCGGAACATCAAAAACGCGCCCTGAAAAGGACGCGTTTTTGATGAGGGGGTAGGGGATGAGTAGTATTGCGCTTTTCAAGCGAACTCAAAACCGGATTTCAACAATACTGCTCAGATATTTTTATGCAAAAAGCGTGCCATAAAAGAAAAGCGAAAAATATTGCCCGATATGAACGCGTGCTTTTATGCCTTGCAGTCGATATCGTATGTTTTGATTTTATTGTATAAAAGACTCCGAGAAATATTGAGAAGTTTTGCAGCATGTGTTTTATTCCCGCCGGATTTAGCAAGCGCGCTTATGATTGTTTCGCGCTCTGTATTGTTTCGCTGATCCTTAAGGCTAGGTGGCCGTATTTTCGGAGAGGTATAATCAATGCTTATTTGAGGGGTATTATGGAAAATGGTCGGCAAAAAGAAATCAAAATCACTGATCTGAAGAACTTTGTTCGGAGAAAGAACGCACGCTCGTTCAAGGACGTGCTCGAGTTCTCTGACATTTCCGGGCCAGTCATATTCGGAAAAAAGGCTGAGAACGTCGTCACTGACGCGAGGAGTACGGCAATTGTGATTGAGGTTGATTTTTTGAATGAGCACATCACAGAGCGAGGGTATATCTTCCTTGCGCTTCCTGAGGGGCGGGATATGCAGTTCAACGACATTGATTCTGTAATACAGGTCCTGGCGGAACGTGCCCTCTGCGACCATTTGCGCTAAATCTCTGTTTGTACTGCAAACGATCCTCGTATCTACGTTTATAGGCTTGATACCTCCGACATGCTCGACCTGCTGATCCTGAAGAACGCGGAGAAGCTTCGGCTGCAGATTGAGCGGGAATTCACCTATTTCGTCGAGCAGGAGAGTGCCGTTGTTGGCAAGCTCAAATTTGCCCACTTTTCCGCCTTTTGAAGCGCCGGAAAAGGCGCCGCTGCTGTATCCGAACAACTCGGATTCAAGCAGATCGCCGGGAATGGCGGCGCAGTTTATCTTGATGAATTTGCCGTATTTCCGCTTTGAAAGGTAATGTATGGCATCGGCGATTATCTCTTTGCCTGTGCCTGTTTTGCCGGTTATCAGAACAGGAAGATCGGTCGGAGCGACTTTCTTAATCTGCACCTTTAGCTGCTGCATCGCGGGAGAAAGACCGATTATTGTATCGATTGAAAAGGTCTTTGTTGTCAGAGCGGAAAGCTGATTGCGATACAGTTCGTTCTCATGCTCAAGAGCTTTTATGGTCTGAGTAAGTTTGGAAAGCGAAGTCATGTCAGACATGCTCGTAATACATATAGCGCCTATCAACTTACCATCTTTATTCCAGACGGGGTTGTAATCGCATATAATCGGCACCCTGTTTTTCATCACGTACACACAGCCGCGCTGAGCTTCGCCGCTTTTTATGATATCAAGGAGATGTGTATCGGGAATTATTTCCGTAACCGGCCGCCCGATGGCGTCGTGTTGGGAAATGCCGAGTATGTCGGCGTATTTGCTTCCTATATAGCGTATATAACCGTCCGTATTTATAATAGTGGTCATATCTATCGAATCAATGGCCGCGCGAAGCAGCTGGTAGTCCTTATCGTAGTCGTTCAATCCAAGACACCCTCCCTCCGGAAATAAAATACATTGCCCAACCGTTTTTTTAATGGATTACAATTATTACTATAAATTATTTAAATAATATTACCATTTAATGTGCAGAAAAGCAATAACTCATAAGCACTGTATAAAAAAATAGACAATTCTGTACTGACAAATGTACAAAAAATTGGACACATTTTAATATTTTATATATGTCTCTATTTTTCGGAAGATGGAATTTTTTATTTTTTGGAGGTCATGCAGCCGGTGATTCTGGGGGGTAATAAGACCGATCATACCCGTTGACGATTTTTTGTGGCACGCTCCTTGCAGTAAATGATATCAAGGGCATACTCCGCACCGCGGGCGAAATATGCTGCAGAAAACTTTAAGAAAGCAGGGTATGATTTATGAGAACAGCAGTAATGGGCGCCGGTTCTATAGGAATGTTCCTCGGTGCCATGATTACTAAGAACGGTGGACAGATTGACCTGATAGACACCTACAGGGCAAATATCGACGCGCTGAACAAAAACGGAGCCAAGATAACAGGAAAGACAGAGTTTGTAACGCCCGTACACGCGCTTACTCCGGATCAGATGGATGGAAAGTACGATCTGGTGTTTCTTTGCACAAAGCAGGTAGTGAACAAGGAGGTCATAGGTTACGTTATGCCGCATATGGCTGACGACGGGCTTATCCTTACGCTTCAGAACGGCATACCCGAGCCGACTATCGAAGAACTCGCAGGCAAGGGCAGAGTTGCCGGCGGCGCCGTCGGATTCGGCGCCACATGGATTGAACCCGGCGTCGATATGCTGACATCGCCGATGTCTCCGGGTATTGAGAAATTTGCGTTTGATATCGGAGAAATGGACGGAAAGGACACACCGCGTATCCGCGCAGCAAAAGCAGTTCTTGATTTGTGCGGCGGAACGACCATTCTTCCCAATCTCATGGGAATCCGCTGGAGCAAAGTCCTCATGAACTCGACGTTTTCCGGAATGTCAGCGGCTCTCGGATGCACCATGGGCGACGTACTTGACGGAAAGGAATCCCTTGACTGCGTTGCTCACATAGCCGATGAGACGATAAAGGTTGCAAGAGCGGACGGCGTGGAGTTGGCTTCAATGCAAGGAGTTTCGTTTACCCAGCTTGAGCTTAAGGACAAAGCTGACATAGCGAATAAATACGATTTCTATCATAAGGTTTGGGGTCCCCACAAGCTGCTGAAAGCGTCTATGCTTCAGGACCTCGAAAAACAGCGCAAGACAGAGATTGATTTCATCAACGGCGTCGTCTGCGACCGCGGTCGTGCGCACGGAATTCCCACTCCGTTCAACGACATGGTACGCAAGGTAGTCAAGGAAGAAGAAGCAAAGGGCATAGTCAACAAGTATGATGAAGCTCTCAAGAATTTCCTGCCTCTTCTTTAAGAGAATAACGAAGGGAGTAAATAAAAATGGCAGATTTTAAGAACAAGCGCATAATAACCGTCGCTCCGACGGGAGCATGGCCGAAAAAAGAAAACAACCCCAGCGTCCCGATGACTCCGGAGGAGATATCCGAGGACGTTTATAAATGCTGGAAAGCCGGCGCCGCAATGGCTCACATGCACATGCGCGACGAGAACGGCAACGGCACTATGGACAAGGCTCGTTTTGCAAAGACCGTCGAGTTGCTCCGCAAGAATCATCCGGACTGCGACGTAATCATCAACATGACCACCTCCGGCGCGCTGACGGCTAACGACGAAGAGCGCTGGGCTCACGTTAAGGAGCTGCGCCCCGAAATGGCGTCCTACGACTGCGGCTCGATGAACTGGCTCAACACCGCGCTGTTCATCAACAGCCCGAAGTTTCTTGAGCAGCTGGGCCGCAACATGCAGGAGTGGAACGTCAAGCCGGAGATAGAGGCTTTCGACCCGGGCATGATTGCCAACGCCGCTTATTATCTCAAGAAAGGCGTCCTCAAGGCTCCGCTGCATTTCCAGTTCTGCATGGGCTGCGCGAACGGCATCCCCGGCAGCATCAAGAACCTGCTGTTTATGAAAGAGACCATGGACCAGCTTTGCCCGGGCTCTACATGGAGCTGCTTCGGCGTAGGTCACAGCGCGATGGATATACTGTACGCTGCTATTCCTCTCGGCGGAGACATCCGTGTCGGCATGGAGGATAACGTCATGTATTCCAAGGGCAAGCTCGCCGACAGCAACGCTCAGTTTGTAACGAGAGCGAAGCAGGTCATCGAGACCTACGGCTGCGAAGCAGCCACCCCCGACGAAGCCCGTCAGATGCTCAGCCTTAAATAATTTAATAATTGCTGCCGTTCCTGCGGGAGAGATATATCTCCCGCAAGAGCGCAACAACGAAATCATGTACGAATAAAAAGAGTGAAAGAAAGGAGCGAATAAAAATGTCGGCAATACCCTTTGTATGCTGGGCGCTCGCTGTTGTAGCGGGAGTAGTCATCTATATAGTGGTGGCTATAAAGATCGAAAAGAGCGGACTTAAGAGACTTGGGGCGACGGGGAATCTTTTCACCTGCAATCCTGATGCAGAAGAAGAAAAGAAAACGAAGAGAGAAAAGAAGTAAAAACAAATTCACAAACAAACTGACAGAGTATCAATACGATGCCTGAAGTCAGTTCAGAAGAGGGAGGCAACTTAAAACAATGAATATCTACCTTGTCGTATTTATAATCTACTTCGCGATAATAATCATCACTTCCATTATCGGCGCCAAAAAAGTCGAGAGCATGGGAGACTTTACTTCCGGCGGCGGCAACATGGGACTTATCCTCGGCATTGGCACATCCGTTGCAACCTGGCTGTCCGTGGCGTCCGTCATGGGCGTTCCCGGTACGCTTTACGCCCGCGGCATTGCGGCAGTATTCGGCTGGATAGCAGGATGGTTCCTCGGCACGGCCATCATGCCTATAATTGCGTACAAGGTCCGTCGTCCGGCGGTGCCTACGCGTACATTCCCCGAATTCATTCATCTGCGCTACGACCCCTATAATGATAAATCCAAAATTCAGGTCTTTGTTGCGGTGATCGAATTGTGCGGATATTTCGTATTCGCGTTTATTCAGGTCCAGGGCTTCGGAATAGTTCTTTCAACTATAAGCGGATTGTCATACGCAGTCTGCTGCGTCCTGTTCATGGTCATTCTTGTGTTTACATGCCTCGGCGGATTCATGTCTGTTGCAAGAACCGATACCGTCAACGCCATACTGATACTCATCGGCGTTATAACCGGTATGATAACGGTGCTGCAGCTGACCGGCGGCATGGGCAACATAGTGCAGAACTTCATTACCACGACCGCTCCCGCTATTGAAGGCGGAGACCCGCTGACTCCGGGCATCCTCGGTACAGCCTGGGGCACTTTCGGATTCTCAACGATATTATCTACATTCCTTTCAAACTCCATCGGCGCCACGGTCGCTCCGCACTGGATTGCGCGCTTCATGGCTCCCCGCAATGCCAAGACCGCTGCGCTGCAGATGTTCTGGGTCGTTATAGCTCTTATTCCCGTGTTTGTTCCGCTGGTTATCATCGGCATGGGCGGCAAGATGCTTCTTCCGTCGCTTCCTGTCGGAACGACTACAGACTATATGTTCCCGACCCTTATTGTTAAATTCCTCAATCCCGTACTTGGCGCTCTTGCTCTTACGGCAATCTGCGCGGCGGCTGTTTCCACCGCGAACTCGATGCTGCTGCACTGTTCTACTTCTCTGATATACGATATCAAGCGTGTTATTCAGAACAAGGCGCCGTCTGAGGGCGATGACGAGCGCACCACCAAGCAGCTGCGTTACTGCATACTCGCACTCGGCGTTATCGCAGTGCTCTGCGCTATCGGAAAGTTCACCCTTCTTGCCCAAGGCTTCACTTATATCTATGGAGCTTTCGGATCCACATTCTTCTGGGTAACATGGCTTGGACTGTTCACAAAACGCATGAACAAGCCCGCCGCGTTTGCATCCATGATATCCGGTCTTTTCACGTACATGCTGTTTACGACTATCGGCGCACCGTTCCATCTTCCGCTGTTCTTCTGCGGAGCAGGAGTCTCACTTGTCTTTGCGCTTATTTTCATGTTTGCTACCAAGAAGCCCCCTGTGGAGGCTTATGAGGCTTATATGAGCGACAACCCCAGCGAAGCTACGATAGCCGTTATCCACAGAATCCGCAAGGACGCAATGTAATTCTATTATTTTGTAATAGTGTCAGTATCACATATATGTGATGAATCTGGCACCGCGCCGGCGGACGGAAGATGTCCGCTGGCGCGTTTCGAAAGCGAGGAAAGAATAAATGATTGACAAAAGAGATGCGGTGATAGTGGCCTATGGGCGCACGCCGCTTACAAAGGCGAATAAGGGATCGTTTGCAAAGACGCACCCCGTTGAGTTTGGCGCACAGAACCTTCTGGGTGTGCTGAAAAAATTGCCGGGCTTCGATTATTCGCTCATAGACGACGTAGTTGTAGGTTGTGCTACGCCTGAAAAATACTGCGGTTACGACATAGCGCACCTTATCGTTCAGCGCGCGGGCCTTCCGGAGTGTGTTCCCGGGCAGACGGTGAATCGCTTCTGCTCATCGGGACTTCAGACCATCGCGACGGCAGCCAACGCCATAGTGGCAGGACAGATGGACGTGGTGGTCGCAGGCGGTGTCGAGCTAATGAGCGGAATGGGAATGAACGATTATCAGCAATACGCGTACGAAAAGCTGAACGAGCAGGATCCGGGTGTGTATCTGCCGATGGGCATGACTGCGGAGAACGTGGCGGCGCGCTGGAGCATCTCGCGCGAGGATATGGACGAAATGGCGGCCGAGAGCCATAAAAAGGCGTACGCTGCGCAGCAGGCCGGAAAGTTTAAAGATGAGATTATACCCATAACCGTCGAAGGCGAAAACGGCGAGACAGTCGTGACCGAAGACGAGGGCATACGCCCGGGATGTACGGCAGAGAGCCTTTCAAAGCTTAAACCATGTTTTAAGAGCGACGGAGTTATTACGGCGGCGACGTCGTCGCAGATGACGGACGGCAGTGCGTTTGTCGTGCTTATGGCGCGCGAGACTGCCGAGAAACTCGGTTACACACCGATCGCCAAATTTGTCGGGTTTTCTGCGATAGGAGTAGAAGCGTCGGTGATGGGGATAGGCCCGATTGCCGCGGTTCCGAAAGTAATGAAGCGTACGGGACTGAGCGTAAACGACATGGACGTGATAGAGATAAACGAAGCGTTCGCCTCTCAGGCGCTTGCGTGCATACGCGAGCTCAAGATGCCGATAGAGCGGGTGAATCCTAACGGCGGAGCTATGGCGCTCGGTCATCCGTTGGGCGCAACTGGGTCGGTACTGCTGTGCAAAGCACTGTCCGAGCTCAAACGCACGGGCGGAAAATACGCGCTGATAACGATGTGCATAGGCGGAGGCCAGGGCGCGGCGGGAATATTTGAGATGGAGTGATTACGATGAATGAAAACAACGACGTTGTAGTCGTAGGCGCGGCGCGGAGCCCGATAGGAGATTTCATGGGTTCGCTTTCGAGCCTGACGGCTGTGGAGCTTGCGGAGATTGTCGCTCGAGAAGCACTGAAGCGAAGCGGAGCCAGAGCGGAGGACATCGACGAGGTGACGTTCGGTACTGTGTACAAGCACGGCCTGAAAGGCAACCCTGCGCGGCAGGTGCAGATACATCTCGGCATTCCGGCCGTCGGAGCGGCGGTGACGGTAGAGCAGCAGTGCGCGTCGAGCCTGAGGGCCCTTGAGATAGCGTGTCAGAACATCATTCTCGGACATACGAATGCGGCACTGATAGTAGGTGCGGAGAGCATGTCGAACGTTCCGTACATGATGATGAACGCGCGGCGCGGGTTCAAGATGGGACCGGTGCGCGTAGAGGACGGGCTTCAATACGACGCGCTCATCGACGTATTCAGCGGCGAGAGTATAATGCGCACAGCTGAGAACGTTGCGGAGAGATACCATGTGACGCGCGATGAGCAGGACGATTATGCATATATAAGCCAGAACCGCGCGGCCGATGCGATACGGGAAGGCAAGTTCAAAGAGGAGATAGTCCCGATAGAGATACATACGAAAAAGGGAACGGTGGTCGTGGACACTGACGAGCATCCGCGGGCGGTCACACGTGAAGAACTTTCAAAGCTTCGCCCGGCGTTCATGAAAAACGGCACGGTAACGGCGGGCAACGCCTCGGGCATAAATGACGGGGCGAGCGCGGCAATCATAATGTCAGGAAAGCGCGCGAAGGAACTCGGACTAAAACCGCTGTTTCGTATTCTCTCGACTGCAACCGCAGGTTGTGCGCCGGAGGTCATGGGTATCGGTCCGATATATGCGATACCGAAAGCACTTGAATATGCAGGGATAAAACAGGAGCAGATAGACTATTACGAGATAAACGAAGCGTTCGCAGCACAGGTCTTGCCGTGCCTAAAGGAACTTGATATAGGTTTGGACAAAGTGAACGCCAACGGCTCGGGGATTGCGCTTGGACATCCAGTCGGTATGACAGGGCTTCGTCTGATGATAAGCGGCTACTACGAGCTAAAGCGGCGCGGAGGGCGCTACGGCTGTGCATCGCTCTGCGCCGGAGGCGGTCCTGCGATGGCTGCGGTATTTGAAAGACTAGAATGACGATGCAAAACGATTTTGAAGAGCAGTACAAAAACAAGCTCTGCACTGCGGAGGAGATTGCGGAGCTTGTGGAGTCTGGATGCGGGATATACATAGACGCGCCGATATCGCAGCCGCGCGAGATAATGCGCGCGATAGGCGAGCGCGCAGAGCGCGGAGACATTCACGGCCTTTCGATGAATACGCTGCTGGACGTATATCCGGCAGCATGGTTTGACGGGAAATGCGTCGGAAGCATAAACGGGGTTTCGTGGTTTTCGGGCTCCGCCGGGCGCAGAGGTGTCAACGCCGGATTTGTAGACGTCATGCCGGCATACTACAGGGATATGCCTCGTGTCATTCGCGACAATCCGTATATAAATTGCGTCTGCGCGGCAGTGTCTTCCATGGACAGGCACGGATATTTTTCGCTGGCGGCCACAAGTTCGTGCACGGCCGAGCTGCTTTCGCGCGCGGATAAGATATATCTCGAGGTGAACAAAAATCTTCCAAGGACGCTGACCGCGCCGCTTATCCATGTATCCCGAGCCACGGCGATATGCGAAAGCGACTACAGGCTTCCAGTGACCGGCAGCGCTGAGCTGGACGAGGTGAGCGCAGCGATAGGAAGATACATCGCGGAGGAGACGCCCGACGGCGCGACGATACAGCTGGGAATAGGTGCCGTACCGGACGCTGTGGGGCTGGCGCTGAAAACAAAGCGCGGCCTCGGCATACATACCGAGCTTTTCACCGACAGCATGGTGGAGCTCATAGAATGCGGCGCGGTAACGAATCTCAGAAAGCCGATAAATACGGGGCGAAGCGTCGCTACATTTGCATTCGGTTCTCAGCGTGTGTATGATTATATAAACGACAATCCGTCGGTCATGATACTGCCGGTGGACTATGTAAACGAACCTAAGATCATTGCGCTGCATCCGAATTTCATCTCGGTAAACGCGGCGATAGAGGTGGATTTCTACGGTCAGGTCTGCGCGGAATCCGTCGGCACGCGGCACATCTCCGGAACCGGAGGTCAGGTGGATTACGTCCGCGGCGCGGTGGAATCCAGCGGAGGCAAGAGCTTCATTGCGTTCCCGTCGACTACTGACGGCGGAAAGGTAAGCCGCATCGTACCGACACTTAAGAGCGGAGCGATAGTGACCACGAGCAAGAACGACGTGGATCGCGTTGTGACCGAGTACGGCATAGCCGAGCTCCGCGGACGCACGCTTTCGCAGCGGACAAAGGCCCTCATCTCAGTGGCCCATCCGAAGTTCCGCGATGAACTCACTTTCAGCGCAAAAAAGGAAAACATTATTATCTGAGAAGTTTTTTGCATAATGCGCTTGGCGTATCCGGGACATGAGACAACAGATACGCCAAGCGTATATCCGAGGAGGAGAAAGTAATGTTATTGATAAGAAGAAAAGACCAGGCTGCTGCAGGAACAGAAAACGATATAATTAAAGAGATCGATAAATACATGCAGCTTGACGATTCAATGGTTACTGTTGAGGATATGTCTGTGATTAAGTGCGGAGTTGACGCACAGCAGATAGAAGACGGAGCAAAAATAATTGCTTTTTCCGAAGGAATAAAGAGTCTGAGCAAAAACGCGTTTTACGAATACAACAATAACAGCGACATTATAAAGGCCATATTTCGTCAGCTTTATTTTCCAAAGTTTTGTGAGAATCAGATAGAAAGCGACCTTGTCAAAGCGTCGCCGCGCGTGCTTCCTCCGGAGTTAAAACGAATGAAAACGATGAAAGAACGAAGAGACTATCTGATGAGGCTATATATCAACAGCAGGCTGATGGGAATTTATCTTCCGGATTCTCTGACGGATGTATCTGCCGATTCATTTCCGTCTTTCCTTGATGAGATTGACGTGAGCGATGATCATCCAGCGTTCAGGAGTGTGGACGGAGTGCTGTTTTCAAAAGACGGGAAGACGCTTATCCGCTACCCTGGCTTGGGCAAAGACAGAAATTATAATATTCCTGAGGGCGTGACAGAGATAGCCGAAGGAGCGTTTCATAATTGTTTTATCGACGAGCTTGTCATTCCGGGAACTATTAAAAAAATTCCTGCAGGAGTTTTTGACGGAGGAAGATACGCAACTCTCAGGCTATCTGAGGGGGTAGAAGAACTTGAAGCGGACTGCTTCAAAAATTGTGTTATCAAAAAGATGTTTCTGCCATCTACTCTCAGAGCGATAAAAGACGGCGCATTTTCCGGCGCTTCGGGGATTGAAGATATTGAGTGCCTGACAGAAGAGCTTAAGTTGGGAAGCTGCTTGTTCAGAAACGGGAAGTTCAACGATGTTACATGGTGGTGTTGGAAAAATATTCCGCAGGGAGCGTTTCTTAATGCGAATCTCGGAAAGATTACTATCCCGGACGGGGTGGAGGTGATTGGGTGCTCGGCATTTGCGGGATGCTATAAGGCAAAGAATATCACTATACCTTCGTCGGTTACCGAAATTCAGCCAAACGCGTTTGACGAGGGGTATTCGTTCCAGTCGGATATAAGTCTTCCGGAGCATTTGTATTGCTATATATTGAGACTGCCTGTCGGGTCTACGATAAATAAGAAAAGCAGACTGTCTGTGCTAAAGAAAATTTATCAGGATGATATAAACGAAGACCCCGAGATTATCGAGAGACAGAAAAATGATCTGGAAAAGATGCTTGAAAAATTCAATGTGCTTCAGATTCCAAAGAAAGCCGACAGCAGAGCGGAAATGAAAATAATGTACGAGATGCTTAATAAAAATTCAGTCAACACGGAAAATATTTTTTCATCGGAATAATTATTGTCGGTTTATTTGTTTAAGGAGTCGGGATATGAAACTTAAAGTCGGACAAAACGCTTCAATGTCAAAGACAATATCGGAATCTGACGTTTATATGTATGCAGGAATCACAGGAGACAACAATCCGGCGCATGTGAACAGCCAGTATGCCGACAACACGATGTTTCACGGACGTATTGCGCACGGGCTGCTTTCTGCGGGATTGATATCCGCGGTCATGGGCACTAAACTTCCGGGGCCTGGATCTATATATATCAGCCAGATGTTGAATTTCACAGCGCCTGTGAGATTCGGAGATACTGTTACAGCGACAGTAACGGTGAAACGACTGGGTGAAAAAAACCGTGCCGTATTGGAAACGGTATGTACAAACCAGAACGGCGATATTGTTTTGACAGGAGAGGCCGTTGTGATGCCGCCGAAACGAAAATCTCAGGAAATGACGGCAAAAAACTGAGAATACTGCAAAAAGCTCAGTGCAAAATAATCATCGGCAAAAAATATGGGAAACAGTCCAAAAACTGTTTCCCCTTTCCGGTGGTGTCCCAAGCATTTTGATTGAAAGCCAGAACTTCGCCCGAGGATGTCAACTCAACCGGATAAAGCGGACAAAAGACGCTAAAACCCATAAAGAAGAGGCAAAAAAGATTTTATCTTTTTTGCCTCTTCTTTATGGTACGGCTGGAGGGATTCGAACCCGCGACCTTTTGGTTCGTAGGTATGGTTCGAGCTTTTTGCCCTTTGCTGTATCTTAGCGAAAACCCGCACTACAAGCGAGCTTGAGGGCTTTAACGTTTTAGTAACGTATCGTATTTTTTGGCGCATTTCAGGATGCACGTGCGCTAAATGTGCGCCAAGAGAAATGAATTTAATACGGCATCCACATTTACTAGAAATTGATGAGGCAGCGAACCGCAGGCTTAAAATGATGATGCCTGAATTGATGAAATCAGTGGGCGTGACAGAAAAGTTGAAAACCAACGATCCCATGAAATGGGTTAGCCTAATGAACACGCTGAAAGCTCAGGCCGAGGAAATAATTTTATCGGAGCTAGTCTATACATGAAAAACAGCGGGAGAGCTTGATGAAAGCGCCCCCGCTGTTTCGGACTGTACCTTTCCGTTAGATCACGGTTATCCATCTCCTGTCCTGCTTTACAGAGGCTTAGATATTGTTATATTGTGCAACAAAAAAATGTGCGAGAATATTGATAACTTCCAGCGTGGCAGGTATCGGACATCAAGAGCAAAATGGTAGTCGGTTTATGATGTATGATACCGACTGGGGATAGAACGTGATACAATAAAAGAAATTGTATTATGTGTAATTTGGCTTATTAGAATAAATGTTTGCCGTTTGGATGCCATTTGGATGTATTATGAAGAACCGAGGTGATAAGCGTGGCCAAAATCCTGATTGTGGAAGATGAAGAACCAATCTCCAATCTGATCCGGCTCAGCCTGAAAAAAGCGGGCCACATCTGCGAATGTGTCTTTGAC
Source organism: Oscillospiraceae bacterium (assembly GCA_034926415.1). Taxonomy (GTDB): domain Bacteria; phylum Bacillota; class Clostridia; order Oscillospirales; family Oscillospiraceae; genus JAYFRC01. The sequence continues at coordinate 8,230 of JAYFRC010000007.1, read as the reverse complement.
GGCGAGGAAGCCGCGAACAAGCTCGAAGATAATACATATGATCTGATTCTGCTGGATGTCATGCTGCCGAAAATCGACGGGTTTGAACTGATGGACTATATCCGTCCTCTTGAGATACCTGTCATCTTCCTGACAGCAAAAGGCGCTTTGGAGGACAGGGTACGAGGGCTGAAAATTGGAGCAGAGGATTATATTGTCAAGCCCTTTGAAGTTTTGGAGCTGCTGGCACGAGTGGACGTAGTCCTGCGGCGCTACCACAAGACCGCCGATGTTATTGAGATTGGAGGACTGACAGTGGATATGCGATCCATGCAGGTCAAGCGCGGCGGGGAAGAGATTTCGCTGACACCCAAGGAATATGAGCTTTTGGTGCTGTTTATCCATAACCCAGACACGGCGCTGTATCGGGACACCATCTATGAACGTGTATGGGGTGGTGAGATGGAGTATCGAAGCAAAACGGTGAACCTTCATGTACAGCGGCTCCGGAAAAAGGTCGGTTGGGAAAAAGAGCTACAGGTAGTAAACAAGGTTGGTTATCGGCTGGAGGTGAAATAAATGAAGTTTCGCTGGAAGATCACATCCTGCATGATCTGCCTTCTGTCGCTGCTGTTCGGTATCGGGGGCAGCGCCCTGATTTCCATCTCCTTTCAGACATCGCTAGATCAGAAGGAACAATCCGCGCGGGAGTCTTACCAGCAGGTGCTGGGAACGCTTCAAATGGCGGATAAACTAAATCTATGGATGGATGAAAAAAGTGCCGCCGATACGCTCAGGCAACTGACTGCCCAAGAAATATACTCAGCAATTCAGCTGTCCTCGGACGACGGGATCCTTTATACAAAGGGAAACTCCACGGTGGATTTCATGGACCTGTCCGGCGAGACGGATAACGGGCATTTGGCTGTCGCCTATCTGAAAGATACGAAAGGCACGCCCTTATTGCAGGTGTCCAGCAGCTTTCAGATTGGCGGAAAAACATTGTGCCTGAACTTGGGCTATAGCCTGTCTGAACTCTATGCGACCCGCGCTTTACAGCAACGGGTATACTATGAAATTTTTGCTTTAATGCTGTTATTATGCGCGATCATGGCTTATGGCGTCTCATGGCTGCTGACGCGGCCGTTGTCCACTCTGTCCAAAGCATCACGTGAGATTGCGTCCGGAAATCTCTCCTACCGATCCAACATCCGGTCCGGGGATGAAATCGGTGCGCTGTCCGGGGATTTTGACGCCATGGCGCAGAAGGTGGAAGACAGCGTCCAAAACCTTGAGGATGCCGCCAGACGGCAGGAGCAGTTTATGGGTAGCTTTGCACACGAGATGAAGACGCCTATGACCTCTATTATTGGTTATGCTGATTTGCTGCGAGGCCAGTCCCTGACCACGGATGAGCAAATCGACGCGGCCAATTATATCTTTTCCGAGGGCAAGCGACTGGAGAACCTGTCCTTCAAATTGCTGGATATATTCGTTGCAGACCGTCGTGAACTTGTATTAAAGCAAGTATCCCCAGCCGGAATCGTCAGGGACATTACAGAGCATCTACATCCTATCTATGAAAAGGCCGGGATTGCGCTCTCCTGTAAATGCGAGGAAGGCACCTGCATGATAGAGCCGGATCTGACCCGCACGCTGCTCCTTAATTTGCTAGACAATGCCCGTAAAGCGTTGGATCACGGCGGCAAGATTCAAATTGCCAGTTCCATGCTTCGGGACGGATGCCGGTTTATCATCGCGGATAATGGAAAGGGTATCCCGCTGGAGGCTTTGCAGCATTTGACCGAGGCGTTCTACCGCGTGGACAAATCCCGTTCCCGTGCTCAGGGCAGCGCCGGGTTGGGCTTGACGCTGTGCGCCAAGATTGTAGAATTGCATCATGGGACGATTCGCTTTGACAGCGGGCCAGGCGTCGGTACAACGGTCACCGTGGACTTGAAAGGAGGCAGAGCATGAAACGGTTTGTTCCTGTTTTGTTTATCTTCTGCACAGCTCTTGCGGTCGCTGCCGGATTCTTCCTGCCGGGTTTCGTCTCTGCCATGCAGGATCAGGAACTTAAAACAAAGATTAGCACCTATGAAGCAGCCAGTCTTCAATTTCATCCTGTTGCGCAGTTAAAGGACAGTCTTCAGCTGCTGGCCGGTGAATATACAACGGTTAATCTGGATGGGGGCAGTAACCTGGATACCGACGGTGCTCATCAGGCGGCGCTGGATACTTTGAAGTTTCTGACGGAACATGGCGCAGTTGGAATTCTATCGGAGGGATATTCAGGCCATACGGAAACACCGGTTCTTGCGGTGTCGGCTGACAAAACCATGAGCGCGATTCTGTGGAGGTGCGGACTTTATAACGATCGCGCTGGTAGGTGGATTGATATTCTGATTGACGACAACAGTGGAAAGATGCTGGCATTCAGTATTATATCGGATCAAAAGATTATTTTCGGACAAGCAAGAAAAAATGTACAAGAACAGGCACATGACTTTTCTGGTAAACTGGCAAGCATCTGTACCGATTATTATGGATGGAAAATCGAGGATGTGCAGCTTGGCGATGCCGTACAACTGGACAATTCCTCAGGCTATTCCATTAAGGGTTCTATCAGTATAAGTGACGATACAGATGATTTGCTGACATTTCCCCTGACGATCTTTGGGAACCGATACGCATTTAACAGCACCCCGATTTTAGGAAATTAATCAGTTGATGCCGATCTGATGCCTGACGGATGCTGAATGTAGGAAGCACCTTGCTATCATTTCTACAGGATTTGACAGGAGGTGCTTCTTTTATGAAAAATACAGATTACATTGAGCATGAGAATTTCCGGACCATTCAACACACTAAGAGGCGCAGAGCTCGCAGAATACCCCGTGTTCTAGCTGCTATGGCATGTATACTGTTACTGGCATTGCTCTGCGGAATGCATGCTGCGGCTCAAGACACTTATAAAAACAGGAGCCAGGCCTCAGACAACGAGATATCCTCACAAGACATTCATCCGACTTTGCTTACTGAATCTTCTTGGAGCAACAAAATGACAACTTCCACGGGTGATTTATCGGAGGCCGTTACAACGGATAAACTGAATATCCGTTCTGGCCCTGGCACGCAATATAGGGTTATCTGTACTGTTCCATGCAATACAAAACTGATACTGACGGGAAAGTCCAATACGGGCGGCACATGGGTTCAAGTAAAAATGTTCGAAGGCAAAGTAGGCTGGTGCTGCCGACAATACCTGAGCGCGGATGCCTCTGAAAGCGACGAAACGGCAATTCCTGAAGGCGTTTCCTCAGCAGCGGTTGCAATAAGCAAATTAAATCTCCGCTCCGGTCCTAGTACAAAATATGCCATTGTCTGCACCGTTCCAAGTCATACAAGGCTGACACTGACGGGAAAGTCCAATACGGATGGCACCTGGGTTCAGGTAGAAGCATTGAATGGGAAATCCGGCTGGTGCTGCCAGCCTTATCTGCAGAGCGACGCGTTGGATACCGCAGCCACCAATGAACTCACTCAGGCAGCCTATCCGTTGTCAATAAAGGTATCTCTCGACGACCAGAAAGTCACGGTACTTGACGCGAAAGGTTTGGCAATAAAGACTTTTACCTGTTCTTCGGGACAAGCCGGCAGCGAAACGCCGACCGGGACCTTTTCCGTTTTGGGCCGGGGAATTTCCTTCTACAATTCCGGATTGGGAGAAGGCGCCTATTATTGGACAAGATTCTATGGCGACTATTTGTTTCACAGTATCCCGTTTGATCAGCACTACGAAATAGAGCAGAACGAAGCGGTAAAACTTGGTACTCCTGCATCACACGGCTGTATCCGACTCTCCATTGATGATGCCAAATGGATATATGACCATATTTCGGATGGTACAAAAGTGGTTATACAGTAGATTCGTTTGCACTACATTTTAACGCATATCAAATTGACATATTTTTTGAAAAGTTGACTGATTAGTGTGGGTATAAAAGGTAAAGCTGCACTGCTTCTTGTAGTGATTGTCGCAGCTGCAGGAACTTTTATATTGGGGCTCTAAGACCGGCAACTCGGCGTCTGCTTCAAACATTGCAAGCAGCTCGACAGAAGGAATTGCTTCCGCCTCGCAAACGGAATCCAGCATTCAGAGACCAGCAGAGAAAAGTTCTTCCTCTGTTGGTAGCGTTACCGATTCTGCGGCATCCATCACTCCGGATTCTACGACGTAAAAGTGGACGCAACTTGACAGATTACACTATACAGAAGGGATTGTTCAATCGTTCCAAAAAATGCGGATGGAACGGGAACTCTTTCTTTGCAGGGCACCAAAAATTGTCACAGCGATGCCGACCCCATAGATGATCCGGATGCCCCTTTTTCTGTGGGTACAACGCAGAGCTTCACACTTCAAATGTATTCTACAGAAACCCTAAAGAAAGAGGCAGACGTTGTGATCTACAACTTACCCAGCATTTAATGATGTATTTCAGTAAGATATCGATTAATTGGTTTAGATTTTGCATTATCTAAGTTTCTATTGACCTTGCCCTGTCTACTATTCGTGTGGGAATATTATAAATGCACCCGCCAAATAAAAAAACATAAGTTTGGCGGGTCTGTTCCCATGCTTGAATAAACGGTTTTTCTTCCCTTCAGACTTACGGGTGTGGAGGGCTTTTCTATGCGCGTCCAGCCTACTTCGAACTTCTGGCGACCGCTGTCAAACAGCGGCCTGGCATGATGAAGCGGGCCCGGTATGTCTAATGGCTGTAATGTCCGTATGCCAATTCTTTCCCGCGCGTTAAGGCCTCCGAAATCTCCGAATGTTTTTTCTTATACCATATTGCGGCGGCGAGCGGCTTCAGAAGCAACACCCTCGGCAGAAGTAATTTCCTTTTGTTTATCTTTTGTTCGTTCGAAGTTTGGGATGATGCCTTATAGCATTTTGATGTAATACGCCTTTGTTCATCTGTTTTGTAGGAGGGATTTTATCTGCGAGATAAGTTCTTCCTTTTCCTGGATTGACAACGTGGTTAGTATTATGCCGATTTCTTCATTTGACATGATTTTTGGTCCTTTCTCTGTTCGAGTAATATCCGTCTTAATTCCGTTGGGTGTTGTACCCTTGACTGCCTGTATTGTACTAAATAAAGACCATAACGTCAATTATTGTTATGTACAATTTTTAGACCATAATATTGTACAACATTGCACTTCCTCTAGACCATATTTCGCGCTATGATTGCATTGTAAAAATAAACGGCCAGCCAGAAGGATATATAGAAAGGGTTATAATATGCCAATCGTTTATGAAAAACTTTTTCTCTTAATAAAAGAACGAGGAAGAACAGAATACTATCTGAGGAAAAACGGAATTAGCCCTTCGATACTGGATAAACTCAAACATGGACGCGGTGGGCTTGATGCCAGAACTATTGAAAAGCTCTGTCGGCTTCTCGATTGCCAACCCGGCGACATTATGGAATATCTTGAAGAACAACCTGAGAAAGAATAAATTGGATAAAAAGCGCAGAAAAGGCTGAGTAGAAAACTTGTAATCTAACCGCGTAGGGCGGCAAAGTAGATCGGGGTGAAAAGAAAATGAAAGAAGCATTTGCCAGTGAACACGCGGAAGAAAAAAGCAGACATACATGGCGTGAAGCAGCTAGAGAAGCGGGGAAAAACAATTTTATACAGGAAGCGTTGGATAAAGAAATGCAAGGGCCAATCGGTCAGCGTGTGCGAGAACTTTTGGACTATAACGCGACTCTTGAAAAAAATGCTGATTTTAAGTCATTGATAAATAAGCGATCAATCAATCGTGCAAAAGAATCTAAAACCTTATTGCCGCTTACACAAGCGAGAGCGGAAAGCCTTGGCCTTGACTGGTATATCTGGCGCACATCGGAAGATCAGCGCGTGAGAGACTCACACAAGCTAATGGACAAAGTATTGTGCCGGTTTAGTGATCCACCGTCGCCCGAAGCGTTAAACGGGGAAGCGAATATTGGAACTTATAACCCGAATGGCGTGTTTGACTGCCGATGCTACGCCGAGCCGGTAATATTATGGAAAAACATTGTTTGGCCGCACAGAGTCCATGTAAACGGACAGATTCGCACAATGAGCAAATCAGAATTTCAAAAAGAATTTGGGAACAAATAAAGGGAAAAAACTATGCTTGATTATTTTTTCAATCATGAAAAATACATTGCTAAAAAAGTGGAAGAAATAGAAGAAGAAGAACAACGTAAAATCGAAAGAGCAGCAGAAGAAGCAGAAAAACGGTATGAAGAAGAATTAAATTGGCGGAAAGGCTTACAAAGTATTGTATCTAAAGAGCAAAACGAACTTATGTCTAAATCAGATTTAACAGTAATAGCAGAAAATTTTTTCTTCAATAGATTCAAAGTATTTAACGATTCTATAAAAATAATTGTTAAAACAACAATGCCGGATGTGTTTTTTGATAGACTTAAATTATCGGAAGAATGTCTTGGAATTATGGTAAATATTCAAAAATACATAGAAATTGGTTCTCCAATGCATGCAATTTTTGAGGCAGAAAAAATTTGCCGTAGTTCTTTGATAAATAATTTTATTGATAGATGTTGGGATTTAACTTGTGAAAAGGCGTCAAAACTGAAAACTGAAAAAGCGCAAGATAGAAAATTTAATGAATTTTATTCGATGATGGAACAATATAAAAGCAATTTTTCAGATGAAAATATACAACATCTAAAAAGTAAAATGAGGGAATTTTTGCAGCCGTAATTTATAAAAAGAAGTGATAAGTTATGCCGAGAATAAAATGTAACGGTGAGGGAGCCGTATTCAAGTATGGCAAGGCGTAGACAACACAAGACACGTCTCTGAGCCGCGCAATTTTGTGCCACTTTGCCGACGAACACGGCGAGAGCGTCAAAGGGCTTATTAACCGGGTAATAGACGAGACATAGATAAAGCATAAAAGAAAGCTGCCCACAGAGCTTATAAATGGCCTTGTGGGCGGCCTTTCTATATTGCTTGTCCTTTCGACCAGTGGTAAGATTTAGTCGAAAGGGAGTGATAATATGGACAAAGTAGAAAAGCGGTATATGTTCGATACAAATGCAATAAATAAAATTTGTCAAAATCCCAATGATGAAATAACAATATACAAATCGAAAATTAATGGATATGAATATTACTTTACAGAAATACAATGTCAGGAATCTTGCGCCAATATTATAAAAAAGTCAGAGGGTTTAGATTCTTGTCTTGTAGAACGGCAGCGTGCAGAATATGCCTTAAATTTACTGCGCGTCATACCAAAGCTTCAAACTTGCTATGTTGGTCAAATAGCCACTTTAAGGCTGAACAGGTGGGGTTCGGATGGAACATTTGATATATTGCAAGACAATGAATCGGAAGCTGCCGCAATGTTTAGTGATATTCTCAATGATAATGATCGCCAGTATTACAATGACAGCATGATTGCACTAACAGCAATCGTAAACGGCTGTACTTTGGTAACAAATGACAAGCGTTTATTTAACAAGGTTAATAATCATTTCATTGAAAGAGCAATAAAATATGAAAATTTCATTGAAATTATTTCCGAATAAGACTTGTTTTTTTATCCATCACAATCACACAATTACAAGGCTAATTCAGCAGCACGAACGCGACTTTAAGGCATTTGGAAAGGTTCGATTTGAAATCGAACCTTATATAGTCTTTTTCGCACAGCACAAGTGAAGATTTCTGGAAAAGTTGTTTGGAAACATCCCTATAATGTGCTTTTTTATCGATTGTCCCTCCTTTCTTATGTATTATCAGGTTCGCTCACGCGCCCAGTTGTTCTCTGCTGACCTGACTGATATACCATTGCAGTTGCCGCTTGCGCTGCTCAAAATCGGGAAAACCACCTATAGAGTGACGATCCATTTCAGCGCCACCAGCAGGGAAACCATGAGCGACAAAATCAAGCGGATGCTCCGTAATGAGATACGGCAGATGTAAAACGTAATATTGACAGGCCGGAAATTTGAAAACAGCTTTCCGGCCATCTTTCTGTGCTTATTGATAAAAAGTCCCTAATAATCCAAAGATCTCAGTATAGCAATACCAGCTAATACTTTGTCAAGAGTTTTCTTGTCAAATCTGTAGCTTAAAAAGCGTATAAAAAACAGACCAGGCCTCATGTCAAAAGCCCGGCTGGTTACATGAATGGGTTTTATGCCAAGTGGGATTCCAA
>JAYFRC010000037.1:0-14004 GCA_034926415.1 Oscillospiraceae bacterium | reverse complement strand
GCCAGCAGCGCACGGATATTCTGATTATTCAGCCGGAAATAAAGCACGTCGGCCATGCTGAACGTCTTGTCAAACGTGAAGCTGTCATCAAATGTTGTTACCGTCACACTGGAAAACGTCGCGGGACGCAGAGCATATCCGGTCGCGGTGAAGCTGTCGGCAACAAGCATCTGCCCGTTGACTTCCACGACCAACGCCTCGTTATTATGCAGCAACTTTGACACAAGCTGCTGAATGAACTGGCTGCTGTTTTGATTGGCGTTTGGCTCCACGTTCCAGACATAATACTCGTCTGCCTTTGTCTCTTTGCCTTTGATATAGGTCTTGAACTCGCACTTTGCAATCAGCCCGGCGAGCATATTAATCGCCATCTGGATTGCGAAGTCCTCGATATCCAGCTGCAGCTTTGTGCCGTCCGTCAGGCGCTGATTCAGCTTGTACGTTTTTCCGGGCTGAAAGATATCCCTAAAAAAATCTATGATTTTCAACCTCTCGCCTCCCTCTCAGTAAGAATAAACTTTGAAATCATCGAGGCTGGTTTCCTCGCCGCAGTCCGGCAAATTTTCACTCGCGCAGATCGCCGCCACCATTGCCTTAAAGCCATCGGTTTTGCGGGACTTCTCCTCTTTTTTGCCGAAATACTGATTTCCTTTTTCCGTCATAATACAGGCGTTGTAGGTGTACCAGCCCATCATCGGATCGCCGCCCCAGCAAATTAGCTGCTTGTTGAACAAATGAGTAACAACCGGGACATACCGGTTTTCCGTAACGCGCTTCGTCAGCATGATGTTGTTCGCGCCGCTCTTATCAGTGTCAAATCCGGCCTCCCGAAGGGCCCGCGTCAGCAGGGTATAGCGAAAATTATCCATGCCCAGCAGCGTGATATTGTAGGTCTGGGCCTTTTCCGCCAGCCAGGCTGCGGGCACATCCGGGGATATCTCCGGGCCATCTACAAAGGTGAGATATTCTTGCTTCTCCCACTCGTCCAGCGGTGCCTTGATCCGCGACAGGTCTGGGCTTGCCCGGCATACCCAGCTATGCTGCATCCAAAGAAAAAGGCCCTTGTATCGAAACAAGAGCCCGGCGGAAAGAAAGTCTGTAGTTTTCATATAGTCGATGCCGGCAACGCAGGAACAGCCGGTCAGATCCGGCAGCGGTTTCTTTGCAGCCAGGATGTTGTTCCAGTCCGTGACACTGGCGTCCTCATAGGTTTGCGGCAGATTCATCCGCTTGGTCATGAAGTCCGAATTTGCAGCAGGGTTTATCTTGTAATCCGCATACTCCGTCTGCATTTCCTGCTGCAGGTTCGGCAAATAGATATATGACGGGTTTGCCTTCGGCCACATAGCCGGGGTGTCAACTTCCTTCGGGTTATCCAGTCGGCAAATAAACGGCAGCATACCGTTGTCCCCAACATCGCCGTAGAGGATTTCTTCCGCGCGGGCTTTCATATCGTCCAGCGGACCGCCGCGGACATTGCCGTCCGTTGTGATGATGGTCTGCCGCGGCATGGCTTTTTTCCCGAGCCCGGTCTTTGCCGTGCCGATTAGCTTGTAATTCTGGTAGGCATGATACTCATCGAACACGACAGCACCCGGCCGGCCGCCGTCCTTAGTCCCCGGCGCGGAGGTGTGATATCGAATGATCGAGCCCGTTTTCAAGTTTTTGATGTACTCAAGATTCCAATAAAAATGCTTCTCCAGCTTTACCCGGTTTTTTTCCAGCACCGCCCGCACATCATCCGGGCTGGTCTTTGCCTGGTCCTCCGACGTTGCAAAAATATCCACATGATATTCCGGAACACCATTGACCGGCGTAATCCAGCAAAAGGATTCAAACGCAAGATATCCGTTCTTGCCCGCTCCCCGCCCGACGTAGACAAATAAAACAGGCCACCGGAGAACTCCGGGGGCCCGATATACGCAATTATGCAAGGCAAATATGAATTTCTCCCATGGCAAAAGCTGAAATGGAAAATAGCGTTGAAAATTTAGATACCGCTTTAGCTGCTGTTCATCGACATAGATCTTTTCCTCCCGGAAGCATTTTTCTACATAATCGCACAGGGCAATCTGGTCTTTGCAGACGGGAACGGTTCCGGATCGGACAAACGCGATATATTCGTCAGCCTCTTTACAGATCATCCTCGTCATCGCCCGCCGCGCCGCCGACCACCGTCTTGGTGTCCAATCCCAGCGCACCCAGGATCGTGACCATCTGCCGGCTGTAGAGCAGCGCGTTTTTTACGGACGGATTATCCTTCTCATATTCCTTGCCCGCCGCGGAGGTCGCCATATATGTCCGGCCGCGCTTGCGTATATCCGCCTGCATCTGGTGAAATTGCTGGTAAAGCCACATATAGTCGTCGATCATGGAGCGATAAAGCACGACATCTGCGCCCTTCGCTTGGAGCTGTTCGATTAAAGATTTCCTTACGTCCCGTGCTTTTGCCATACTTTACCGCCTCTTTTCAGGGCAAATTTTTTCTCACGCGCGCGAGACACCGGTTTTGTCTACCTTGTTGCCCGTTCTCCCCATGCTCGGCCGCTTTTGGAATTTTTCGACCGGGGGAGTCGTCAACTTCGAATTTTACTGGCCTGTCCAAAAACAAAAGTTCCTCTAATTTGTCATAAAGAACTATTGCATCACACGACTGATCAAGCATCTTGCGTTCCGCGATCTGCTTAAATATTCGAATCTCTTCGGCTGTCCCTTTGATTGTCAGCATTACTGCCACCTTTCGTCGTCCCACTTTGGTTTCTGCTTATGATGAATCTCATAATGGCACTCGTCACATAGGCAAAGCAGGTTACTCTTGGTCAGCGCCAGCCACGGCGCTTTACGGACTGTCCGCTTATGGTGTACCGTTGTCGCCGGAACATACAGTCCCTTTGCCTTGCACAACTGGCACTCATAATGCTGCTCGCGAAGAACCTCTTCTCGCAAATGCAGCCATGCCTTGGTGATATAGAACGCATGCAGATCATTCCGCGCGATCAGCTGCGGAATCCAGATCATGAGTTCCGCCGGCGTATAGGTCTTGTATGGTCTACTCATGTCTGTTTACTTTCTGCTACCTCGGCCCCACCCACGCCGTCCTGCGGTGCGGCGGTTAGCGAAAGGAGGCCCGATACTCGCACCGCCTCGGTGCCGGGCGGCATGGAATCATCCCCGCTGATTCCACACTACCAGATTATCACGTCTAAAAATGGATAATGGGCCAACTTTCAAACCATCCCTAAATTTTCTGCAATGTCGTATAAAAACTCAGCCTTACGCCGCTTGAATGTACGTTCGCCAATCCCAGGCAAATTCATAGCTGCATATGGATACTGTTTACGGCTCATGCAGTTCAGGATAATCCCTTCCGTTAGCCGTTGCCGCAGCTCATCATTTTTCAGATCCAGCCCAATATGTAATTTTGCCTGCTTCACCGCCCGCATCTTTCGCGTCTCAGGCCAATCCTCAATTTCGGCAAGCTGTTCCGCTTTGCTCTCTGCTGGTCGGCCTTCGCCGGACCCGTGAGGCAGATAGACACGTACGCCTTTTTTGTCATCCTCGAATCTGCATGCTGTGCTGTCGAGGACCTGGCGTCGTGCCTCATGGTATGCCTTCACCCTGCGATCATAACCCCGGACGATCCAAAGGCACTCCTGCCTGATATCATATGGCAAATTAGTTCTTTTGCTCATGTTGCCTCCGTTTCTGCTCTCTTCATGCAACCACTGTCAAAAGCCGCTGCTCTTCCGCATAAGCTTTATTTATCGGCTTAAATTCTTCGCTTTTTCTGATTGCCAATACTCCCCGGAAAACTAAGCTCCTTCATGGCGTCTTTGTTTGCTTTTTTATGTCAACCGTGTTATAATAATAAAATCAACTGGAAAGGAGATATAATGCAGAACCCAAAACAAGATATTGACGATCTGATCTTTGGAAACCAAAAGCAGAAAGTCAGCGACAGGTAAGACCTGTTAACGAAATTCCGGGGCGGCAACAAGCCCTGGGCTTTTTTTATCCATTTGGGGAATTGGTTTTATCTTCTTTGCTATTGATTTGCCCGGAAAAATGCCCACGCAAATTGGGGTGGAGTAATGGCTCTCAAATCTACCCGCGTCAGTTTGCTTACATCCAACCATCCCGGCGGTTTCGGTGCCGCCGGATCATGCCCTTAACATAGGGCCACCAGTCATATCTTGGTTTGCTCATGTTGTCTCCGTTTCTGGTCTCTTCATGCAAACGCCGCTAAGCTGCATCGTCACCAAACTTTACACATTTACAAGGCTATAAAAAGCCGATCTTAAATCAGCTTCTTTTTTCGTTCCCGCTTTGGCGGCTTGCGCACATACTTAAAATATAGGTATCCGTATCTGGTAGTCTTGCTCTCCACAAATATGTAGCCCTTTGGCGCGCGTGGCGGCTTGTTCTCCGTGTAGTTGATTTTTACCGAGGTGTTTGGCTCCCGTTCCGGCTTGTCCAGGTTTAAGGTGGCTTTCCAATGGTGGCCGCCCTGCTCTGGTGACCAATGGTCAAAAAGGTAATTCGCCAAGCCGGTGTAATCCTGTCCGCAGTCTATACCATTATAATAATTGTGTTCTTTCAGGTGCTCGATCCGCACGATCTCACCCATGCCCCATAGTTTGGTGATCATTTCCTCCGGTATTCCATTTGTTACCATATGAAAATGGATTCTATGAGTGGCCTTGCCACGCCCCATGTAGATTGCGATCTTTGCGTCCGTGAAATGGTATTTCAGGCGGCGGTAATAGTTATCGCGCAGGCGGCGGGCCTCTTCGAATGTGTGGACCTCATACTCATTATTTAATGTAAGGGTACTATACAAGGAAGCGGGACTGAAAGCCGCGTTGAACATGCGAGCATGTTTCCGGCGAGAAATGCCTGTCCGGTGCTGCGCCCGTTCCTCTTCGCTCCTAAACCTGGGCCGTGGTTCCGCTTTTCTAATGTTCCGCACACGATCCGGGACGTTGAAAACAATTTGTTCACAGACAACTCCAGAAAAAAGCCGCGCTTTCACTCTTTGCATACTTCCCCCGCCTTTGCCCCCGTATTGTCTCTAACTCCGGCGGCGTATCATTCGCCGCCGGAGTTACCCTTTTAATCGTTTTTGTTTTTCTTTTATGCCCTCACGTCGCATGCCTCACAGGCGTAAAATAGGCTATACCATAACACATTGGAGGCAAACGCCATGAGAACAACTATGTGCGCAACAGTCATGCAGGTCGATCCGCAAAATATGCTAGTGTGCGATCACAGCACAAATCAAGAGGTTCTGGTCCATACGGAAGACGCCTGCTGCTTTTCACAAGGTAACCGCGTATGTATCCATTTCAACGGTATTATGACCATGAGCATTCCGCCTCAGATCACAGCGGACTGCATTCGGCTAATTGGCTGTTGTTAAATTTCTCGCCCTGCTATATGTGGCAGGGCTTACTTATTGCGAAACGGGCTCGGCTTTAATTCACTCATTGTTTTTCTCCTTCTTCAGTACACGAAGCCAGTTTCAACTTTGTAAAATTAATTTCAAAGCCCTTAAATTTCAACATTATATTTGCACGGCATGCCTTATACTGATGTTACAGCCTCCATCGGGTTTTTTAAGGGGGGCTTAACATGACAATATTCGAAGTCTTTACATTGATTTTGTCATCCGACCTTCTGCTTCTCGCACTGTTAACTTATTTAAAAAAGCTCTAAAGAAGCAATAGTTGTGTATTGGTAGTACTTAGATGTATATTGGAGGCTGTAAAGTAGCGGTGCCATGCACCGCTACTTTTTCTTGCAGCCGCGTGGCTTCTGCCAGCATATACCTGACATCGCTGTTTTTACTTTTTGCATTCCTTTTTCCAGCCATTTGCGCTGCCGTCCCTTTCCGCATCGGCCTTACAAGACAGACATTGCGGCGATATGCTTTGTAGTACTTCGGCTTGCGTTTCACTTTCCACCCTTCCCGGCCTGCGCCACACATCGCAACGCATTTTCGGTAAACATTACGCCACCATTTAATTCACTCATTGTTTCTCTCCTTCTTCAGTACACAAAGCCAGTTTTAACTTTGCAAAATTAATTTCAAAAACGCCTAAATTTCAACATTATATTTGTCCTGTATGTCTCATACTGAATTTACAGCCTCCATCGGGGTTTTTAAGGGAGGCTTAACATGAGAATATTCCAAGTCTTTACATTGATGAGGTGACAAATATGACCAATGATATTTCCAATGCGTACGCCTTTGGAGCACTGCTCCGTGGAAACTCCAAAGCAGATTCCGCATACGAAAACAGCACGCCGCAGCAAAAACAGAGCATTCTTCTTCAGGTCGCGTCCGCAAGTCCGGGTGGCCTGAAAAAAATCGTCTACGATCTGGAGAATTCCGCCCGTTAATCCGGGCGGTTTTTTTGCGCCCGGCCATCACATATTAGCGTGTTCGCCCTCCTTTTGCTTCACGCATCCGTTTCTTCGGGCGCGCTGGATTATTGTTTACGCCCGTTTATATTTGTTCCACGCCCGCGCCGCCGCACGGGCCGTGTGACATATTCGCGTCTTAAACCCGCACACGTCGCATTGGATGAAATGTTTTTCTTCGACCGCGCCGTCGTCGATGAACCGCCGCACCGCTCCGTCCATACCGCATGCCGGGCAGAGCTTCAGCGAGCTTGCATGAGAACGTATTCTTCCTTGACTATTCATTTCTTGCCTCTTCTCTGCGCATCGCGGCCGCGAGCCCCGGATCAGCCTCGACCACCTCGGCGCCGTGTAGTTTTTCCCAATCGCAGCGCATTATCCGCGCCGCTTCGCATACCGCGTCATAATTGCTGCTGCCGTGCACGAGCATTTCTCCGAACATAGGATGTCTGACACAGACTATCGCTTTTCTGCGCTGTATTTTCCGCGCATATTTCTTTTCTTGCTTTTGAAACTCCTTATAATAATCTTTCATGTCATTCCCAGCTTTCCGGCGGCTCCGGCGTAGTCATGCTAGAAATAAACACGTCTGCCGGCGTCATATTCGTACTCTCAGCGACGGTGATGCTGCTCAACGCTATTGCGATTATCAAGGCCAGCAGCACGGTCAAAATAATGCGCCGCTCATTCCGGTGCTCGCGCTCGTAGCGCGTCATGTTTCGCTTCACAGCTTGTCCTCCTTGCTTGTCCTTTCAATTAGTGGTAAAATCTGGTCGAAAGGAGGTGATTTCATGTATAAAACCGGTGAAAAGCCCGGAAAAGGATCTTATCAGTGTACGAAATGCGGTGAAATCGTAGTATTGGATAACAACACTGACACATTGCCTCCGTGCCCAAAGTGCAACAATACTACCTATCGCAAAATCAGCTGATATTGATCTTTTCGGGAAGCGGCTGCTTTATGGCAGCCGTTTCCTCTTTTATGAGATATCCAGGTTCCACACCATGTCCACAACACGCCGAAGTAACACCCGGTATGTATCCGAGACATGCGTCATACCCTTCCGGTGTCGGCATTCTTCCACACCTTACGCAAGGGCGTTCTTCATTTTTGATTGGGACTAGATTATCTGAATACACCCATTCACCGTTAAGATAAATGATTGGATGCCCCCGATTGTATCCAGTTACCATGCTCATGCCTCCCGTAATTTTATTGTCTCTAATATTCCCGCTTCAATAAACGGTCTGCTGCCGCTCGTAAATTTTTCTCGCGAGATCTATCGCGAGATATCGCTTTTTTCTTTCCTCCTGAAAAAATGGGACATCGGAAAGGAATTGCTTTGTCTGCTCGACGCCCATTCCAAGGTATTTCCGCGCTTGATTTTCCGAAAGCACATTGCCGAACATCGACCTGATGTCAGCCGTAATCTCTGTTTTCTTTGCCATACATCCTCCGTTCTTGTTTCGCTTCCGTATTGTCCCCGCTTCCGCCGCGTGGTATAATCACGGCAGAAAAGGAGATGCTATTGTGAAACGATATCTTGTTGATGTTAGTGGCCTTTCCGCAGACGAAAAGGAAGCCACTTACAAAAAGATTAATGATTTTGCTTTTATGGTTGCCTGCATACATGATAAAAACAAGGTCATGACCAGTCTTGTAGTGTACTGGACTGATCAGGATGATTTCAAATCGTCACCGCTTTGCCCTCCTAATTGCCCTTGTAAGGAAGTCTGATCCTCAAACACTTACATAAGCGCCCTTGAAAATTTCGGGTCGTAGTCGATTACGACCCGGAATTTTTTTGTTTTGTCCAATACTTCCGACAATGATATATGCTTCCATCTTGCTTTTGTTCCTCCTTTATAGCCTCTCTTTTCTCGCGTAAATGCGAGTTTTAGCTCAAAAAAATATCGCAAGCTTCTTTATTTGTAAGATTAAGCAATACGACAATTTTCTTGACCTGCTTGATACTGAACCCTGAACCGCCTTTTTCAATCTTTCGATATAATGTGCTTTCATCTATTCCTAGAGCTTTAGCAAATGCAGCGTTAGTATACTTTTGGCCCGCTATTTTATTTTTCAAGGTTGTAATATCGATGTCCAAATTCGATTGCCTCCTTTTCCCGCTTTATCGCGTTTACGCGAGTTTGATTATAATATACTCGCGTATGCGCATATAATCAAGTCTTAAAATTGCACAGATGCGAGATACATAATTTGCCATATTGCACAAATGCAAGTATTTCGTAGCATTTTTATTGCAAAAATGCGAGAACAGTATATAATAAATAATTGTATTAACGAAAAGGAGAAACCGTTATGAACGTCGGGCGAAAAATTAAACTACGCAGAAAAGAGCTTGGAATAAGCGCTGAGCAGCTTGCCGCCAGCCTCGGAGTATCTCCGTCAACAATATACCGCTATGAAAACGGCGATATAGAGCACATGGGACTTGATAAGCTTACACCTATTGCAAAGGCACTTCATACAACAGAAGCGTATTTTATGGGGTGGGACGATGCCGATACCGTTAATGGCGATCCGGAATTGACCGAATACCTTGAAATGCTCCGTACCCGTCCGGAGTGCCGTATGCTTTTCAGCGTAACGAAGAACGCCACCAAAAAGGACGTTGAGCAGGCCGTCGCGATTATCGAAGCGCTCCGCAAACAGGAGGGCAAATAATAGTGTGGACACCTGAATACTTTGTGCGCTATGCTGAGCTTCCGCGCACTGTTGAGGGTGTTACCATTCCAAACGATGACGGCACATTTGACATATATATCAATTCACTTATAGGTAAAAAACGCCAGGGTGAGAAGCTTAAGCATGAGATAAAGCATATAACATGCGACCATTTTTATAACGACTGTAAATGTGTTGCAAATATAGAAGCGGAAGCAAACGGCAACATACCCTCTCCTTCTCCGCCTAATACTCAAAATAAATTGCCGGACGTTTTATTTAAAAACCTCTCGGCCTGAGAGATAGCCTGTTTTAAAAGCCTCGAAAGTATGATGCCTTGAGGAGAAAAGGCAAGTAATTTGTAATCTAACCGCATAGCGCGGCAAAAATAAAGAAAGAGAGTGAGTTTATGGATTTCATTGATAAGCTGAAGCAATTTTCGAAGCGCGTGGATACTATTAAGGGTACCATACAAACCGAAGAGGCAACAAAGACGGCGCTCGTAATGCCTTTCTTTTCTATGCTTGGCTATGATGTGTTCAATCCTCAAGAATTTGTTCCGGAATTCACAGCCGATGTTGGAATTAAAAAAGGTGAAAAAGTCGACTATGCTATCATGAAAGATAACGTCCCTGTTATTTTGATTGAATGTAAAGCAGTTACGGAAGATCTTGACAAGCACGGATCACAGCTGTTTCGTTATTTCGGCACAAGCGCGGCTAAATTTGGTATTCTCACCAATGGCGTTGACTATCGCTTTTATACTGACATTGATAACCCTAACAAAATGGACTCCACTCCGTTTCTTACAGTCAATATACTTACTATTCGGGATAATCAGGTTGAAGAGCTCAAAAAGTTCTGTAAGGCTGAATTTGATATTGATTCGATTTTCAGCACGGCTTCCGAGCTGAAATATGTCCACGAATTCAAGAAGTTATTTGCCGATCAAATAGATAATCCTTCCGACGACCTAGTTCGTTTTTTCCTCTAAAGCTGCTATGCTGGTCAAAAAAATCAGAATGTCATTGAAAAATTCCGCCCACTTCTCCGCAAGGCAATGAACGACTATATAAGCGAAACAATGAACGATAAGATAAAAACCGCTCTTGGCGGAACCGGAGGAAGCGTGTCGGCGCCAGAACAAGCCTCGGAAGCACCAATCCCGCAAACCGAAGATAAAGCTCCAGAAAAAGCCGCACCTAATATCGTGACCACTGAGGAAGAACTTGAAGCATACTTTATCATCAAAAATTTGCTCAAAGATATTACCGATATCCATGATATAACCTACAAAGATACTGAATCGTATATCAATATACTCTATAAGGGAAACACTTGGAAATGGATATGCCGGCTCCGCATAACGCCGAATCAAAAGCTGTTGATTATACCCGACGAAAATAAAAAGGATATAAAATACAAGCTGTCTGATATATACGATCTTACTCAGCACAGCGACGAGTTTCATGCAGTTCTGCAAAGATATTTGTAATGAGAGCGCAGCTGTATAATCTGGTTTCGGTATCCGGAGCGGAGAATAAAAGCACAGCATTTTACGACTATTTTATGATGGTCGTAATTGTAATCAGCATAATTCCGCTTGCGTTTAAAGATACTAATGCAATATTTAATATTATCGATCGTGTGTCCGCTATAATCTATATTGCAGATTATGTAATTCGCCTGGCTACTGCTGACAAGCAGCTAAAAAAGGGGATAAAATCGTTTATTATTTATCCGTTTACACCAATGGCGATCATTGATTTGCTGTCCATACTTCCGTCTATTACACTACTCCCCGTCGGATTTAAATTATTTAGACTATTTAGACTGCTTCGGACATTCCGAGTATTCCGGGTATTTAGGATATTAAGGTACTCAAGAGCCATCACACGAATAAAAAATACTGTTGTGTCGCAGCGCCAGTCTTTAATTTCTGTTGGTGTATTAGCAATAGGATACATACTTGTTGCAGCGCTTGTGATTTTTAATGTAGAGCCTCAGACATTTGATAATTTTTTTGATGCTGTGTATTGGGCCACTGTAAGCCTTACGACTGTAGGATATGGCGACATTTATCCAACGTCATTTGTTGGTCGTGTTATTACTATGATATCGACATTCGTTGGCACAGCAATAGTTGCGCTTCCCGCCGGTATTATCACAGCAGGGTATATAACCGAGCTTGAAAAAGAGCAAAAAGGCAATAAAAACGATTAAGCCAATTTATAAAAAGTCGCCCTCCGGCGAGTTAACATCGGTCGGCCAGGCGATATCTGCATATCTGCTTAAATAAAAAAGCGCCGCCGTCAATGCGTTATTTTTCGTAAGAACGCGAGTAACGTTATGGGTATGCATTTTAGACGGTCTATTAAGGTCACGCCCGCGAGAAAAGGAGAGCGTTGTAACATGTTTTTCTTTGAAGATGATACACCGTCAGTTGTCAAAAAGGGACGGTGATACCATGCCCCACAAAAAGTACAATTATATATCTAAATATTTCTCATATGAAGGAAAAAAATATAAAGTTTACGGCAAGAATTCTATCGAGGTCGCCCGCAAAATGGTCGAGCTTGAAAAGGACCTAAAGGCCGGGCTTCACTCCGGTGCGCTTAGCGATAAGACGACCGTGAAGCGCTGGTCCGAGGAATGGATGGATGTATATATTAAGCCGAAAGATGCGACGGCGAAAAGCATTGCTATGTATCAACAGAAGCTTGATAACTATATTCTGCCCGAAATAGGCACTATGAAGCTCAGCGACGTGAAGGATATACACCTGAAGAAGATTCTGAACTCCGCGAACAGCTCGTTCTCGAACGCCCAGAAGGTCAAGGTCGTAATCCATGCCATGTTCCATCAGGCATATAAATCACGCATTATCCAGTTTGATCCCTCGGAAGATCTTACTTTGCCAAAAGCTCCGAAGGGCAAGCGTCGCAGCATTACCGAGTCCGAGCGCGCGGCCATATTGAAAACAGCCGAGACTCACCCGGCCGGATTGTGGATACTGCTCATGCTGTACTGCGGGCCGCGTGACAACGAGATAATCCCGCTCCAAGGTATAGATTTTGACACTGAGAATCATGTCCTCCATATACACAAAGCCCTCGAAAGCGGAAGTGTTAAATCCCTTAAGTCTCCAAAGACAGATGCCGGAGAGCGTGATATACCTGTCCCTGATGTGCTTTGGCCCAAAATTAAAGAGCGTATCGATTCTCTCGATACGCCCTTTGATATTATGTTCATCCAGCCGCAGGGGAAAAAGATGCACACACACAGCAGCCTGAATGATGCCTGGAACAATTTCAAACGCCAGCTAGATATAAATATGGCTGCAAAGGTCTATCGGAATCAGATCATTGAACACAAAGTCGCCGCCGATCTGACGCCGTATTGTCTGCGGCATACCTTCGGCACTGATCTCCAGCGCGCCGGCGTACCAATTAATGTTGCTAAATACCTTATGGGACACTCAGATATTAGGGTAACTGCGAACATTTACACCGATACGACAAGCGATGTCATATTCGC
Organism: Oscillospiraceae bacterium; assembly: GCA_034926415.1. Taxonomy (GTDB): domain Bacteria; phylum Bacillota; class Clostridia; order Oscillospirales; family Oscillospiraceae; genus JAYFRC01. The sequence continues at coordinate 1,355 of JAYFRC010000037.1, read as the reverse complement.
CGCTGCAGAAAAGGTTAATGAGTTTCACAAAAAAGCCTCCGGCGGCAAATAAATTTATCTCCTTTTTTATCTCCTATAGACGGAGATAAACGGATAAAAACGGAGTTATGGTAAACCAGCAAAAAGGAATAAAAAAGCCCCGCAGCCTGCATGGCTGCGGGGCTTTCCTGTGGCAGCGGGTGAAGGATTCGAACCCTCACAAACGGAGTCAGAGTCCGGTGTGCTACCATTACACAAACCCGCTGTGTCGCTTCGAGCAACAGATATTATTATACCTATCGTCGCCGAATTGTCAATACTATTTTTATCCCGTTTCCTATATTCACGCTTGACAAACCATCCGAAAACAATTACAATACCGCATAACAAGACTATGACGAGAAGAAAGATTCGCTCTTCCCTTTCAGAGAGCCGCTAGTCGGTGCGAGGCGGTATGGGGCGGCGGGTGTATACTGGTCTCCGAGTCGGCGCCCCGAAACGATTTAAGTAGGGACGCACGGGAAGTCCCGTTACAGACTTAAGGCCTTGTCTGAGGCCGGCGAGGGTCTTTTGGGTAACCATAAGGCCGAATTAGGGTGGTATCGCGTAGTATTTACGCCCCTGACCGTAAAATGGTCGGGGGCTTTTTCTTTTGCCCTCTGACCGCAGACGTCTTTAAGGAGGAAAAATCGTATGTATCAAGGCTGCAAAAAGTACATCCCGTTCGCACCCCAGCCCATCGAAAACCGCACCTGGCCTGACAAAACCATTACAGCTGCGCCTATATGGTGCAGCGTTGACCTGCGCGATGGCAATCAGGCGCTCATCGATCCGATGAACCTAGAGGAAAAGCTTGAATACTTCAAAACGCTTACCGAAGTCGGATTCAAGGAGATAGAGGTCGGCTTTCCATCGGCATCTGAGACCGAGTACGAGATACTTCGTGTGCTGATAGAGCGCAATCTCATCCCAGACGACGTGACTATACAAGTGCTTGTCCAGGCTCGCGAACACCTCATCAAAAAAACCTTCGAGGCCATAGAGGGTGCGAAAAACGTCATTCTCCATTTCTACAACTCGACCTCCACGCTTCAGCGCAAGGTCGTCTTCCACACAGACACCATCGGAATAACAAATATTGCCACCGACGCCGCCGACCTCATATACGAGATGAGCCAACCGCTTATTACAGCCGGCATGAACCTTCGCTTTGAGTACTCGCCCGAGTCTTTTATGGGCACCGAGATGGACTACGCGGCGGAGATATGCGCCGCCGTGCTTGATCACCTTCATGCGACGAATGTGAACAAGGTAATCCTCAACCTCCCTACCACCGTCGAAAACTGCATGCCGAACCAGTTTGCCGACGAGCTTGA
>JAYFRC010000049.1:0-4553 GCA_034926415.1 Oscillospiraceae bacterium | reverse complement strand
CGCGAACTGATAAAATGCCGCGTGCTCGAAACATCTCCGCTTACCGCGCGGGAGGCGGCGGAAGCTCTTGCGGCGGCAGCGCGGGGAGAGGTTGTGCAGGTTATAGGAACGCGGTTTGTGCTGTTCCGTATACAGCAGGATAAGAAAAAAAGGAAGATAGAACTTCCGAAAAAAGAAAAGTGAACTGCCATAATATGGGAAATCTCGGAAAAGCCTGAAAGGAAGCGGATATTATGCGCATTGGAATATACGGAGGAACGTTCAACCCGCCGCATCTCGGACACATGGCGGCGGCGAGGGCCGCGTTCGGACTGCTGAGGCTTGACAAACTTCTTATAATACCGGCGGGTATCCCGCCTCACAAGAATCTCGTCGCGGGAGGCGGAGCGGAGGCGTTTCACCGCTTAGGGATGACCCGTCTCGCGGCTGAACAGCTTGGACTCGGAGACAAGGCCGAGGTGTGCGATATCGAGATAAGCCGCGGCGGAAAAAGCTATACCGCGGATACCGTGGAGGCCATCAAAGCCCGATATCCCGAAGACGACCTTTGGCTTTTGATGGGGACGGATATGTTTCTTACGCTGCATATGTGGTACGCACCGGAGCGCATATTTGCAAATGCGACGATAGCGGCCTTCGGAAGAAACAAGGGCGACGGAGAAGATGTTTTCGCTGCTCAGCGCAGACTTATCAAAAAGAAGTATCCAAACGCGGAGATGCTTACGTTTATGGTGCCCGGCGTCATAGACGTCTCCTCCACGCGGCTTCGTGCGGATTTGGCGGACGGCCGCGGCGGGGAATTCCTGGCGCCGCCCGTTCTCGGTTATATAATGCGCGAGGGACTTTACGGTACGCATACCGACCTTAAATCGCTTGAGCCCGACGCGCTGCGCCCTATAGCGATGAGTTATCTTAAATATAAGCGCATGGCGCATGTCCTCGGTACAGAGCAGGAGGCAATACGTCTTGCGGAGAAATACGGAGCCGATGTGAGAAAGGCTCAGATCGCCGCGCTGCTTCACGACTGCACGAAAAAACTTGAGATGGAGCAGCAAAAGGCGCTCTGCGCAAAGTACGGATTGAAGCTTGACCCGCTTGAAAACAAGGCGCTCAAGCTGCTGCACTCGAAGACCGGAGCAGAGATAGCGCGCGACGTGTTCGGCGTCGACGACGAAATTTACGGAGCGATAAAATGGCATACTACAGGCAAAGCCGATATGACGATGCTTGAAAAAGTCATATACCTTGCCGATTATATAGAACCCAATCGGGATTTTCCGGGCGTTGACAAGCTGCGCGAAGCGGTTTACGAAGACATTGACAAAGGGCTGCTGATGGGGCTTGAAATGACGATAAATGAAATGGAGGAGCGTGGCAACGAGGTGCACGAAAAGACGCTTCAGGCGCGCGACTTTCTGAAAGGATAAAACAAAATATGCTACACAGAGAAAAGAGACGCGGAAAGCGAAGAACGCCTTCCGAGAGTTTCCAGAACGCGCAGCAGAGCGCGGCGGGAGAAAAGAAAAAGAAGAAACATCTTACAAAAAAGCAGAAGATAGGAGTGGCGGTTGGCATATGCGCTATCATCGCATGTTTGATCGCGGCCGGAGCGGTGCTGTTTCTGAGCAAGCCGACGATCCCGACGACCGATGATCCCGACGATGTGGATTCCGGAGTCCAGCGGCTGAACGGAGTCTACACATTCCTGATATGCGGAACCGACGAGGTCGGAGAGAATACTGACTCGATAATGGTTGCAAAATATGATACATCGGATCAAACAATAAATGTTGTCAACATCCCGCGCGATACAATGGTCAACGTGAGCTGGGACATAAAAAAGATAAACTCTGTATACGCCGTTGACGGCATGGATGGGCTTAAAAAGCAGATAAAGAACACGCTTGGCTTTACACCGGACTATTACATGCTTATCGATCTGGACGCTTTCAAGGAAATAGTGAACACTATCGGCGGAGTCTACTTCGATGTTCCGTTCGACATGGACTATGACGATCCCGCGCAGGGACTGTCCATACATCTAAAAGCCGGGCCGCAGACGCTGAACGGCGAGCAGGCCATGGGCATAATGCGCTGGCGCCATGACAACACGATGCGCAAGGGATACAGCGAGGGCGACATCGGAAGAATAAACACGCAGCAGGACTTCCTGAAGGCGCTTTTCAAGCAGTGCCTTGAAAGCGTGAGTATTTCCAATGTCAGGGACTACGCGCGTATTTTCAAGCAGTACGCGCAGACCGATATATCGCTGACGAACATGATACGCCTCGGAAGCACGATGCTTGGCATGAGCAGCGACAGCATAACCTTTACGACGCTTCCGAACACTCCGAAGGAGGCGTGGACACGTACGTATCATCAGTACCTGTCCTACGTCACGGTGAATATCGACGAGGCGCTCGAGCTTGTGAACGAAAAGCTGAATCCTTATGATACCGAGATAACGCGCAACGACGTTTCGATAGTTTATATTAACGAAGACGGCTCGCTCGGAGTGACGAGCGGGACGCTGGCCGACAAGAAAGCCACGACGAAACCCACGACAACGACGACCACGGAGCCTGAGACCGGTGGGACGACCGGAGAGACGACGGGCGGGACTGCCGGTGAAACAACGGGTGAAACTACCGGAGAAACTACCGGAGAAACTACCGGTGAAACTGCCGGTGAAACTACCGGTGAAACCACCGGAGAAACGACTGGAGAGACTACGGGCGAAACAACGGGTGAGACCACCGGAGATACCACAGACGAAACCACAGGCGGGACGACAGGAGAGACGACCGATCAGGGAGACGACACTGTCGAGCCTGACGACGGCATAGGCAGCGGTAGCTCTGCTGGATAAGATTTTAAGTCCGATTGAAAGGAATGGTCGTATAAATGACAAAAAAGATGAGTCCAATGGAAATGGCAATGATGGCCGCGAAAGCGCTGAGTGACAAAAAGGGAAGAGACATAAAGGTTCTTGAAACGACGGAGCTCACAACGCTTGCGGATTATTTCATAATATGCACGGCGACTTCCAACACACACGTTAAAGCGCTTATCGGTAACGTGGAAGAAGCCATGACGAAAGCCGGAGAGCCTCCGCTGCATACCGAGGGCTATCGCGAGGGAACATGGACGCTTGCCGACTACGGCTGCGTCGTGGTGCACGTTTTCACCGAGGAAGCGCGCGAGTTCTACGCGCTCGACCACCGTTGGAGCGACGCAAGGCCCGTGGATATATCATCGCTTGACGCCGGCGAATAAAGTTTAAGACTTTTATAAATTTAGGAAGTGGCAATAAATGGCAAAGTATGATTTCAAGAGTATCGAGGAAAAATGGCACAGGCGGTGGGATGACGAAAATGTTTACGCCGCCGTGACCGGGAGCGACAGAAAAAAGTTTTACGCCCTCGTCGAATTTCCCTACCCCTCCGGGCAGGGGCTCCACGTCGGACACGCGCGTCCCTACACGGCGATGGACGTTATTGCGCGCAAGCACCGCATGAACGGCGAGAACGTGCTGTTTCCGATAGGCTACGACGCGTTCGGACTGCCGACGGAGAACTACGCGATAAAGAACCATATACATCCGTCCAAGGTCACGCACGACAACATAGAGAATTTCAGGAAGCAGCTCAAAATGCTCGGCTATTCTTTCGACTGGGATCGCGAGATAAACACAACCGATCCGTCGTATTATAAGTGGACGCAGTGGATATTCCTTCAGATGTTCAAACGAGGTCTCGCTTACAAGACCTCTATGCCCGTCAACTGGTGCACGTCGTGCAAGTGCGTGCTTGCCAACGAGGAAGTTGTCAACGGCGTGTGCGAGCGCTGCGGCGCGCCAGTCATCCGCAAGGAAAAGAGCCAGTGGATGCTGAAGATAACCGCCTATGCCCAGCGTCTCATAGACGACCTCGACGATCTTGATTTCATCGACCGAGTGAAGACACAGCAGAAAAACTGGATAGGCCGCTCGACCGGCGCCGAGGTGGATTTCGGGACGACGGTGGGCGATAAGCTGCGCGTTTACACAACACGTCCGGACACGCTTTTCGGTGCGACATACATGGTTATATCCCCTGAGCACGTGTACGTTGAAAAATGGATGGACAAGCTTGAGAACGCGGAAGAGGTCGCGGCCTATTGTGCCGCCGCCGCGAGAAAGTCCGACTTTGAGCGTACGGAGCTGGCCAAGGAAAAGACCGGAGTCGAGCTCAAGGGCATCCGCGCGACAAATCCCGTGACCGGCAGGGAGATACCGATATTTATTTCGGACTACGTTCTCGCGAGCTACGGAACCGGAGCCATCATGGCGGTTCCGGCGCACGACGAACGTGACTGGGATTTTGCGAAGAAGTTTGGCTGCGATATAATTGAGGTCGTCTCCGGCGGCGAGGATGTGCAGAAAGCGCCGTTCACGGCCAAGGACGATACCGGTATTCTGGTGAATTCCGATTTTCTCAACGGCAAGACCGTCAAGGATGCCATCCCCGTCATGATAAAATGGCTGGAAGAAAAAGGAATCGGCGAAGCCAAGG
>JAYFRC010000011.1:0-74141 GCA_034926415.1 Oscillospiraceae bacterium | reverse complement strand
CTTATCTATAAGGGCAGCCGCATAATCAACTGGTGCCCGCACTGCGTTACCGCGCTTTCGGACGCCGAAGTCGAGTATACGGAAAAACCCGGCCACCTCTGGTACATCCGCTACCCGGTCAAGGACAGCGACAGATATCTCGTCGTCGCAACGACGCGCCCGGAGACAATGATGGGCGACACCGGCGTTGCCGTCAACCCAAGCGACGAACGCTTCAGGGACCTGGTCGGCAAAACCTGCATCCTGCCGATAATGAACCGCGAGATTCCGATAGTCGCGGACGATTACGTCGATATGGAATTCGGCACCGGCTGCGTCAAGATGACGCCCGCTCACGACCCGAACGACTTCGAGGTCGGACTTCGCCACAACCTCGACACCATCCGCGTAATTTCCGACGAAGGAAAGATAAATGAAAACGGCGGCCCGTACAACGGTATGGACCGCTACGAGTGCCGCAAACGGGTCATCGATGACCTGGACAAAATGGGACTCCTCGATAAGATCGAGGACTACACGCATAACGTCGGCACCTGCTACCGCTGCCACAACGACGTCGAGCCGCTGATCTCTGCCCAGTGGTTCGTGAAGATGCAGCCACTTGCGAAAGAGGCGCTGCGTGTCGTTAACGACGGCGAGGTGCAGTTCGTACCCGACCGGTTCAGCAAGACCTATACCAACTGGATGGAGAACGTCCACGACTGGTGCATATCGCGCCAGCTCTGGTGGGGACACCAGATACCCGCATGGTACTGCGATGAGTGCGGACACATGACCGTCAGCCGCACCGACCCGACAAAGTGCGAAAAATGCGGCAGCACGCACATCAGGCGCGAAGAGGACGTGCTCGACACATGGTTTTCCTCGGCGCTCTGGCCGTTCAGCACGCTCGGCTGGCCGGACAAGACGCCTGAGCTCGATTATTTCTATCCGACGTCGGTTCTGGTCACCGGCTACGATATAATTTTCTTCTGGGTCGCGCGCATGATATTCTCCGGCTGCGAGCACATGGGCAAGTACCCGTTTGAAAAGGTGCTTATACACGGGCTTGTCCGCGACGACAAGGGACGCAAGATGAGCAAATCCCTCGGCAACGGCATCGACCCGCTTGAGATGGCGGACAAGTACGGCACGGACGCGTTGCGTTTCAACCTGATAACCGGAAACAGCCCTGGAAACGATATGCGCTTCTACGTTGAAAAGTGCGAGGCCATGCGCAACTTTGCGAACAAGATCTGGAATGCTAGCCGCTTCCTCATGATGAATCTTACCATAGACAAGTGCGCTCTGCCTCCGATGGAGGAGTTGGAGCTCGAGGATAAATGGGTGCTCTCAAAGCTGAACAAGCTAATCGAAGAGGAGACCGTAAACCTCGACAACTTTGAGCTCGGCGTGGCTTCATCCAAGGTCTACGATTTTATCTGGGACACCTACTGCGACTGGTATCTTGAGCTGACGAACACGCGTATGACCGGCGACGACGAAAAGAGCAGGGTCAACGCCGAAAAGGTGCTTTGCTACGTCTGGGAGCAGGTGCTTGCTCTGCTGCACCCGTTCATGCCGTTCATCACCGCGGAGATATGGGATGCGCTTCCCCATGAGGGCAGCTATCTTATGACGTCGAAATGGCCGGAGGTAAACCCGGCGTTCGATTTCAGGACCGAGGAGGAGACGATGGAGGCCGTCATGGACGCCATCGCCGCCGTTCGCAGCCGCCGCGCCGATATGAACGTCCCGCCGTCAAAGAAGGCCGCGATGACCATAGTCACCGCGACGCCAGGCGCCTATCTTCAGGGCGAGCATTTCATCCGCCGTCTCGCGTGGGCGTCGGAGCTGGCCGTTACCGACAAAGCGCCGGAGAACGTTGAGGGAATGGTCGCCGTCACGACGCATAACGCTACGGTCTATATGCCGTTGGCCGACCTTGTCGATTTTGAGGCGGAGCGCGCGAGGATAGCCAAGGAGCGCGACAAAGCGCAAAAGGGTCTCGATATGGTCGAGAAGAAACTCGTGAACCCCGGCTTCCTTGCCAAGGCGCCGGAAAACGTCGTCGCAGCGCAGAAGGAGCAGGCGGAAAAATACCGTGCGCTCATCGCAAAGCTTGACGAGACCGCCGCCCAGATGAAGGGATAATAAATACGCACGTTCCGCGTTTCGACCTAAAACATAATATGGACAAGCATAAAATAAGGGTACTTCGGTACCCTTATTTTTTTGCGATTTTTTCGCGGGAGGCGATGGAGAAATGAAAATTTCAACGCGGCGCGAAAACAGGAACCTCGTAATAGCGCTGCACGGCGAGATAGACCACCACGCGGCGCGCCGGATAATGGAGGACGTGGACAGGGAGATAGACGCGGCGCTTCCGCTGCGGACGGAGCTAGATATGTCGGGAGTGACGTTCATGGATTCGTCGGGCATAGCCGTTATTCTTCGGCTCAGCGGCCGTGTGAAAAATCTCGGCGGAAGCCTTACTGTGACGCACGTTCCGACGCAAGCGCGGCGCGTGCTCGACACTGCGGGACTCGAAAAGCTCGTGACCATCAAATGAGAGGAAGTGAAAAAATGAAAGAAAGAGCTGAGGAAAAGAACAGCGTGACAATGGAGTTTTTGAGCCGGAGCGCGAACGAGAGCTTTGCAAGAGCCGCCGTAGCCTGCTTCGCGGCGCAGCTCGACCCGACGCTTGAGGAGCTTGGCGACATAAGAACATCGGTCAGCGAGGCGGTGACGAACGCCATCGTCCACGCATATCCTGACACGCTTGGAAAAATACGCGTCCGCGCGAGGATGCTCGAGGGCAATCTGCTGGAGATAAGCGTGCAGGACTGGGGTGTCGGCATAGAAGATGTGGAACGCGCGCGTCAGCCGATGTTCACGACCGGCGGCGAGGAGCGCAGCGGCATGGGCTTTACGATAATGGAAAGCTTTATGGACGTGCTGCGCGTCCGTTCAAGGGTCGGGCGCGGAACCGTCGTCACCATGCGCCGGAGAATATCTGTCCGGCTCGGGAAATGAGTACGGGAACTGAGGCATTTCCGCTGATACGCCGCGCGCAGGAGGGGGACGAGGAAGCATGCGAGCAGATGCTTCGTGAAAACAGCGCGCTCATATGGGCGATAGCACGGCGCTATTTCGGGCGCGGGATAGAAGCCGACGATCTCTATCAGCTCGGAAGCCTCGGCTTTATCAAGGCGGTGCGCGGTTTCGACCCGAGCTACGGCACGCAGTTTTCAACGTACGCCGTGCCAAAGATAGCCGGCGAGATAAGAAGATACATACGCGATACGGGAGCGATAAAGGTCAGCCGCGGAATACGCGAACGCGCGCAGGCTGTATACGCTGCGCGCGAAAGACTTGTCGGAGAGCTGCGGCGCGAGCCGGCTGTCTCTGAGATCGCGGCGGAGACGGGGCTTACGCCTGAAGAGATTGCCTCGGCGGAGCTATCGTCGCTGGAACCGGAATCGCTCCAGGCCGAAAACGCCGACGGGCTTACGATAGAGAGTACCCTCGGCACGGAAACGCCGGAGGGCGGCTGGGTAGAAAGCATAGCTCTCCGGCAGGCAATGGATTCGCTCCCCGACAACGAGCGGCTGACGGTTCAGCTTCGCTTTTTCAGGGGGTTTACGCAGCAGCAGTGCGCTAAGGTCCTTCGCGTCTCTCAGGTTCAGGTTTCCCGCCTTGAGAAGCGGGCGTTAGCCGGTTTGCGTGCTTTTCTTCTTCCGATGGGATAAAATATTTTTCGTCCTGAAATTCTGTCATCGTGTTCCAGTAGCGCTTCGGCATATGCGTCATGCGTCCGCGTGGATTTTCACGTTCCTTGATGGCTATCGTATCATAAAAGCTTTTCCAAAGCCGCCGGAAGGCGGCTTCTTTTTTGTCCGGAGCGGACATTTCAAACACGTCGACCGGCACTATCTTCCACTTACCGGGACTGCACATCAGAAGTTCCCTGTGTGTTTTGTCGTATATCATAAAAGTCTCGTCCGCAAACCGCGACTGAAAGTGGAACCGCAGTGACCAGAGCACGCGGTTTTTCGGCTCGATCTCGGCCATAAGGACTCCGCCGAAGTCGGAAAAACGCACAAAGCCGCGCAGAAGCTCAGTCTCGCCGCGCATATGCCTGACGGCGGTGACGAGCGGGTATACAAATTCGTTTGAATATTTGTTTACCAGATTTCTGCCGACACGATAGAGTTCACGCACAAATTCAAGTATGTGAATTTCTTTGTTTTCAAGGCATGTAAAGTAAGATTGCCTGACAAGAGCGGCAGCCTGCGGCGAGCGGATCAAAATGGATTTGTATATTCGCCCCGCGTGCGCGCAGTCCGTGATGACGGCGTGTTTTTGATATATCGTCGTCTGCGTTTCTCCGGTCGAGAAAATCGCGGTCGGCCATTCCCGGCGTGTGTAGCAGTCGTAGACACAGCACAGCAGCCCACCGAAGCTGCCGTCGTATTCATAATAAATATCCATTGGCGATTCAACAGGCGCTGTCGAACAGAGAAAGCTGTTCTGCTTCCGGCGCCGGAAGCGCGGCGCGCTCCTGAGCGACGAGGCTTCGAAGGACGCTGTCGGGCGTGAACCTCAGCCCATCGGTCATTTTGCCGCCGCATGTGATGAAATACTGCGCACGCTTCATGACGACACGGGCTTTTTTCAGTATGTCGTAATTGAGATGCCCGTAGCGCCGTTCTATTATAAGACGCCTCGCGGATACCGGGCCTATGCCGGGGACGCGCAGAAGCGACGAATAGTCCGCAGTCTGAACCTCGACCGGGAAATATTCGAGATGCGCCAGCGCCCATGAGCACTTGGGGTCGACAAGCGTGTTGAAATCAGGGTTGTTTTCGTCCAGCAGTTCTTCCGCGCGGAAACCGTAAAACCGCAGAAGCCAGTCCGCCTGATAGAGCCTGTGTTCGCGCAGCAGCGGAGGTTTAGTGTCGGCGGAGGGAAGCAGCGGATTGCTCACGACCGGAACATAGGCGGAATAGAACACGCGTTTCAATTTATATTTGTCGTACAGCCCCTGCGTGAGAGAGAGAATATGCCTGTCGCTGTCGTCGGTCGCGCCGACGATGAGCTGAGTGCTCTGACCGGCGGGGGCGAAGCGCGGCGCGTGACGGTACTTTACCATGTCCGATTTATTTTCGCAGACGCTGTTTTCTATAAATTTCATCGGCGCGAGTATAGCGCTTTTCGTTTTATCCGGGGCTAGTAGCTTCAGCCCTTTTTCGGACGGCAGCTCAATGTTGACGCTCAGGCGGTCGGCCAGAAGGCCGAGCTGATAAACGAGTGCGGGCGAAGTACCGGGAATCGTTTTGGCGTGGATATAGCCGTTGAACCCGTACTCATTCCGCAGTATGGAAAGGGACTTTATCATATGCTGCGTAGTATAGTCCGGGTCGCGCATGACGCCCGAGCTCAGAAACAGCCCTTCTATGTAGTTTCTGCGGTAAAAATTGATGGTCAAATCCGCTAATTCCTTAGGTGTAAAGGCAGTACGCTTAACATCATTTGATCGCCTGTTTACACAGTATTTGCAGTCGTATACACAATAATTGGTCATTAAGACCTTGAGCAGCGTAACGCATCTTCCGTCGGCGGAGAAGGAATGACAGCAGCCGGCCGACGATGAAACGGTGTTGCCGATCTTCCCGTGTTCGAATTTGCGTTTGCCGCCGCTTGATGTACAGGCCGCGTCGTATTTTGCCGCGTCTGCGAGAATAGTGAGCTTTTCCATCATATCCATGTTTATCGCCCCAAAAACAAATGTTCTATTTAGATAATATAAAATATATGCTTTTTTGTCAAGAACAATCGTTCGAGCTTTTTTGACAAAAGATATGCGATAGTCGAACCGGCGCTGCCAAGACCGGCTTCATGCGAAAGGGCGAAGAATTAAAAAATTCACAGTATCTTCATAAAAATGGAACGCCTTTGGATATCTTTAGGAACAGTTCAAGAACAGTGCCTTTATAAAATAAATCCTGACAAGCAGCAAAAGATTGCTTGAAAAATTTTATTGGAGGCACAAATCATGTACTTTAACACTATCGCTAAAATTGTTTCGGCGCGCACAGGCTGCGACATTGCTTCTATAAGGCCCGACAGCAAGTTCGCAGAACTGGGTATCGATTCTCTCGACACGGTAGAGCTTCTTATGAACCTTGAAGATGAAATCGGTATTGAGATCGAACTGGATCAGAAGGTTGAGACCATTGACAATCTTGATAAATTCATCCAGAAGAATAAGGGCTAAATCTATGGTTAAGTCGGAAATTTGCGAATTACTTGGTATTGAATACCCGGTATTTCAGGGCGGTATGGCTTGGATTGCAGACGGAAAACTGGCTGCCGCCGTATCTGACGGCGGAGGTCTTGGCATTATTGCGGCGGGAAACGCTGACGGCGACTATGTAAGAAGCCAGATTCAGATTGCAAAATCCATTACGAACAGACCTATCGGGGTCAATATCATGCTGCTAAGTCCTTTTGCGGATGAAGTTGCAAAAATCGTTATAGAAGAAAAAGTAGCGGTTGTAACCACAGGCGCAGGTAATCCTTCAAAATACATTAAGGATTGGCTTGCCGCAGATATTAAAGTGATTCCAGTTGTCGCATCTGTTGCAATGGCAAAGCTTATGACAAGGCTTGGTGCTTCAGCCCTTATTGCCGAAGGCGGAGAAAGCGGCGGCCACGTGGGCGAGCTTACCACTTTGGTGCTTGTCCCCCAGATTTGTGACGCGACCACCTTGCCGGTAATTGCTGCCGGAGGTATTGCAGACGGCAGAGGCGTTGCGGCTGTTTTTATGTTGGGCGCACAAGGGGTACAGATGGGCACTCGTTTTTTAAGTGCCAATGAATGCAACATTCATCCGACTTATAAAGAAAAAATTCTTAAAGCAACGGACCTTTGCACAATGGTGACCGGCAAACGGCTGGGGCACCCTGTTCGCAGCCTTCGCACACAGTTTGCAAGGGATTATTCCAAAGCGGAATACAGCGGTATGCCGGATGAAGAGCTGGAAGCTCTTGCGACAGGCGCGTTGAGGCTTGCGGTACAGGAAGGCGATACTGATAAGGGCTGCTTCCTTTCGGGACAGATCGCCGCTATGGTTAAAAATGAGCAGCCTGCCGCCGAGATCATCAGGGAAGTCATCGAGGAAGCCGAACCTATACTTATGAGGGCATCACAATGGGTAAAATAGCATTCGTATTTTCTGGTCAGGGCGACCAGTATCCCGGAATGGGAAAAGAACTTGCCGAAAAATATTCTGCTGCATCATCAATATATGAAATGTGCGACGCTATCCGTCCCGGCACATCTTCCCAGTGCTTTGAGGGCACAGAGGAAGAATTAAGAGAGACAAAAAACACGCAGCCCTGCCTATTCGCTATGGAATTGGCGTCGTCGTCAGTGCTTGTGGAAAAAGGCGTACGGCCCGATGCGGTATCGGGCTTTTCTCTGGGCGAGGTCGTAGCCGCGACGGTTTCCGGCCTGTTTGATAATGAAACGGGTTTTCGCCTTGTGTGCAAACGCGGTGAGCTGATGCAGCGTGAAGCTGAAAAATTCGATACCTCAATGGCAGCCGTTGTTAAACTGACGACCGAACAGCTGCAGGAGGTATGCGATAAATATACGGACGTATATCCTGTAAATTTCAACTGCCCCGGACAGATCACTGTTTCCGGGTTATCTTCTCAGATGCCCCCATTTTTTGCCGATGTAAAAAAAGCGGGAGGAAGAGCGATTCCGTTAAAGGTTAAAGCCGCTTTTCATTCTCCCTTTATGAATGAGGCGGCAACAGCTTTTGCCGAAGAACTTGCAGGGGCCGACCTTAAAACAAAAACCATAGCGCTTTATTCCGATATGACCGGCGGGCAGTATGCGGACGATGCTGCAGGTCTTTTATCGAGACAAATCTGCAGTCCGGTACAGTGGGAAAAGCTCATCCGAAATATGATTGCCGACGGCATTGATACTTTTATTGAAATCGGCCCCGGCAAAACGCTTACCAATATGATTAAAAAGATTGATACCGAGGTCAAAACCCAAGGCGTGGCCGAGTATTTAGCGGAGATGGAATGATGTTAATACGAGGAAAAGTAGCTGTAGTAACCGGCGCGTCCCGCGGAATAGGCGAAGCGATTGCATATAAGCTGGCTTCCCTTGGCGCAAATATTGCGGTGATTTATGCAGGCAATAGCCTCGCCGCTGAGAAAGTCTGCAATAAATGCAGAGCGGAGTACGGCGTGGAGGCAAAAGCATATCAGTGCGATGTATCGAGTTTTGGAACCGTAAAAGAAACGGTGGCAAATATTAAGACCGATTTTGGCACAGTACATATTCTGGTAAACAATGCCGGAATCACAAGAGACGGCCTCATCGCAATGATGAAAGAAGAAAATTTTGACGGGGTGCTGGACACCAATCTTAAAGGCGCGTTTAATATGATCCGCCATTGTACGGGCCTGTTTTTAAGAAACAGGGAAGGCTGCGTTATAAATATCACCTCGGTCGCGGGTTTGATTGGAAATGCGGGACAGAGCAATTATTCTGCATCCAAAGCCGGGCTGATTGGCCTTACAAAGTCTGTTTCAAAAGAGCTTGCACCTAAAGGCATCCGCTGCAATGCCGTTGCCCCAGGATTTATTGCGACCGATATGACCGAAGATCAGAGCGATAATCCGCTGCTGAAAATGATCCCGCTGGGCAGGATGGGCGAAACCAAGGATGTAGCCGATGCTGTCGCATATCTTGCAGCAGCCGAATATGTAACTGGCGAAGTACTCCGCGTTGACGGCGGAATAGCCATATAAGGAGAATTTTTATGATTGAAAACAGAAGAGTTGTTGTTACCGGAATCGGTGCAATTACCCCCGTAGGAAATAATGTTGAAGAAACCTGGGAAAGCTTAAAAACAGGGAAAAACGGCATTGCCCGCATCACTCTTTTTGATACGGAAAAATTCAAGGTAAAGCTCAGTGCCGAAGTAAAAGATTTTGATCCCCGAAAATATCTGGAAGTAAATGATGTTCTGCGTACCGACCGTTACACACAGTTTGCAGTCGCAGCGGCGCAGCAGGCGGTAAATGAGAGCGGCGTTGAAGGAACGGTTGCGCCGGAGCGTTTTGCCGTTATTTTCGGAAGCGGCATAGGCGGCATCGGCACTTTTGAAAAGGAACATACAAAGCTTATGGAAAAAGGTCCCCGCCATGTATCTCCGCTTTTTGTTCCCATGATGATATCGAATATGGCAGCCGGAATGATCGCGATCCGCCACGATTGCCGCGGAGCCGCTATGACGGCTGTTACTGCTTGTGCCTCCGGTTCCAACGCTATCGGCGATGCTATGCGCATGATACGTCACGGTTATGCCGATGCCGTTATTAGCGGCGGTACAGAGGCAGCTGTTTGCCCGTCGGCGACTGCGGGTTTTGTAAATATGAGAGCATTGTCTACTTCTGAAAATCCCGATGAAGCATCGCTGCCTTTTGATAAGCGCAGAGGCGGATTTGTTCTCGGCGAAGGCGCCGTTGCACTTGTTTTGGAAGAATACGAGCACGCTAAAGCCCGCGGCGCTAAAATCTACGGCGAAATTTGTGGCTACGGAGCCACCTGCGACGCTCATCACATTACCGCACCTCATCCGGAGGCGAGGGGCGGCGCTAAGGCTATGGTCGATGCGATGCATGAAGCCGAATATACAGAAAACGATATTGTATATATCAATGCGCACGGTACCGGAACCCCGATGAATGATTCTATTGAAACTATTGCAATAAAAAAGGCTTTCGGTGAGGAAGCCGCACATAGGGCATATGTCAGTTCAACAAAATCGACGACCGGACACATGCTCGGCGCGGCAGGGGCTATCGAAGCTCTGGCTTGCCTGTTTGCTTTGAATGAAGGCGTTATTCCGCCGACCATCAATCTGAATGAACAGGACGAAGCCTGTGACCTTAACTGTGTGCCGAATACTGCGGCCCCGGCAGATATCACTTTGGCTCTCTCGAATTCTCTTGGATTTGGCGGGCATAATGCTTGTCTGGCTTTTAGAAAGGTATCTATATGAATGAAACGGATATTCGCAAATATGCAGGGCTGATGCAGGAGCTTGGACTTACCGGTCTTGAAATTACCGAGGATAATAAAGTGGTGCGTCTCGAGCGCTCCGCTCCTGCGGCAGCCAAAGAAACAGAAAACGCCAACGCATTTTCTGCTCCTGTCACTCAGGAAGTAAATGAAAACGATAATTATATCAGCGTGAAATCTCCTATGGTTGGTGTATTCTACACCGCAAGTGCCGAAGATTCGGTCCCGTATGTAGCCATCGGCGACCGGGTAAAGAAAGGCCAGCTTCTATGCATCATAGAGGCAATGAAGCTGATGAATGAGATTATCGCCGAAGATGAAGGTGTGATTTCGGAAATCTGCGCAACTAACGGCCAGGTGGTGGAATTCGGCACCGTATTATTCCGTATCAAGAGATAAGATATGAACAGAGAAGAAATTATGAAGATACTGCCTCACAGAGATAATATGCTCTTGCTGGACGAGGTGGAAGAGAGCGGCGGAGTTGCCATAGGTCATTATACCGTTTCTGGCGATGAGTTTTTCTTAAAAGGGCATTTCCCGGACAATCCTATCGTTCCGGGCGTTATTCTCTGTGAGATCCTTGCTCAGTCTGCCTGTGTTTTGATGCGGGACGCAATGAGCAAAGGAAATCTTCCCGTTTATACAGGACTCAACAATGTGAAATTTCGTTCTCCGGTAAGGCCTGGTGATACTATCGAAACACAATGCCGTATCAAAAGAGCAAAGCATCCATTTTATTTCGCGGAAGGCACTGTTACTGTAGACGGAAAGCTTTGTGCATCCGCTGAATTTTCTTTCGCAATTACGGGAGAGTAAATTATGTTCTCAAAAATACTTATAGCCAATCGCGGCGAGATCGCCGTACGAATTATACGGGCTTGCAAGGAGATGGGGATTGCCACGGTGGCGGTATATTCTGAGGCGGATAAAAATGCCTTTCATGTATCCCTGGCAGATCAGAGTTACTGTATCGGCGGCCCAGATGCCTCGGAAAGCTATTTGAATGAAAATCAGATTATCAGCGCAGCTGTCTTGTCAGGCGCTCAGGCGATACATCCCGGCTACGGTTTTCTTTCGGAAAATGCTCACTTTGCACGTCTTTGCAGGAAGAACGGCCTGGTATTTATAGGCCCCGACCCGGAAAGCATGGAACGGCTCAGCGATAAAGCAATATTAAAGGAAATTGTCTGCAATACCGGTTTGAGCGTTATCCCCGGAACGAAGGCGGTGGCATCGGTGGAAGACGCAAAAAGAGCAGCCGACAGGATAGGATACCCTGTTATGCTCAAGGCATGCGCAGGCGGAGGCGGACGTGGTATCAGGCTTATAAGAACAGCCGACGATATGGAAGAAGATTACCTTCAGGCAAGCAATGAAGCAAATATTGCCTTTGGTGACGGAAGCGTTTATATCGAAAAATACATATTCCCGGCCAGACATGTGGAATTGCAGATACTTGCCGACGAGCAGGGGAATGCCGTATGTCTTGGCGACAGAGACTGTTCCTTACAGCGGCGCAATCAGAAGCTTATCGAGGAAACTCCCTCTCCGGCCGTGAACGATGAGCAGAGAAAGAAAATCATCGCTCTTGCCGTAGAAACGGTCAAGAAAATCGGGTACGTGGGTGCGGGAACGCTGGAATTTCTCCTGGATAAAAGCGGCAATTTCTGGTTTATGGAAATGAATGTCCGATTGCAGGTGGAACATTGCGTTACCGAGATGCTGACAGGAGTTGACCTGGTAAAATGGCAGATCCGCATAGCGGCCGGCATTCCGCTTAACTTTACTCAAAACGATATCCGCATGCAGGGTTCCGCAATAGAATGCCGTATCAATGCAGGCAGCTGCGGAACGCTGAAAATGCTTCATGTTCCCGGCGGCCCGTCTGTAAGATTTGATACCTGTCTCATTGAGGGAACAACGGTATCGCCTTATTATGATTCGCTGCTCGGCAAACTGATCGTGTTTGCCAAGACAAGAGAAGAAGCGCTCAGAAAGGTGCGTTCAGCTCTCTGTGAACTGGTGATCGAGGGCATATCGACGAATATAGAAGAACAGCTGCGTATTGTTGAGGACGAACGATTTACCTCCGGTAACTATGATTTAACTTTTATGGGTAACAGGTGAAACCGATGGCTTTGATTAATTTTTTAAAACCGAAAAATAAATTGGAAGAGGGCGGACGGACTGCCGCTCCTGTGCAGCAGGATGCGGGCGAACCGGAAAAAAAATGTCCCAACTGCCATAGAGATATTCCGCTTAGCCGTCTTTGGACAAACGACCTTGTTTGCCCCTGCGGTTATCATTTCCGTATGAAAGCCCGGCAGCGTATTCTGATGATAGCAGACAGGGACAGTTTTCACGAATTGTATTCCGGAATAAAATCCGGCAATCCGCTCGGCTTTCCGGGATATAAGGATAAGGTCGACAAAGTCCGCGCGGCGAGCGGCGAGGAAGAAGCCGTAGTATGCGGCACCGCTAAGATAGGCGGGCAGAATTGCTGCTTATTTGTTATGGAGTCCTATTTTATGATGGGCAGTATGGGCAGCGCTGTGGGAGAAAAAATAGCATCTTTGTTTGAGTACGCTGCGAATCACCATCTTCCGGTAATCGGCTTTACCGTTTCGGGCGGCGCCCGTATGCAGGAAGGTCTGCTATCTCTAATGCAGATGGCAAAAACAAGCGCCGCGGTAAAGCGGCACAGCGACGCGGGATTATTATATATTGCTGTGTTGACCGACCCCACTACCGGCGGCGTGACCGCCAGTTTTGCAATGGAGGCGGACATTATTTTGGCGGAACCCGGAGCAACGGTAGGTTTTGCTGGAGCAAGAGTAATCGAGCAGACGACAAAAAAATCATTGCCCGGCGGTTTTCAAAAGTCGGAGTATGTATTGGAGCACGGATTTATTGACGCCATAGTCGTTCGCTCTAATCAAAAAGAACTGCTGACCAAGCTTCTTGAAATGCATAATGGAGGGTGAATGTATGAGTGGAGTGCCGTATGAGCGGGTAAAACTTGCCCGGGATAACAACAGACCGACCGGGCTTGATTATATAAAACATATCTTTAAGGGATTTATTGAATTTCACGGCGACCGCCGTTATGCCGATGACCCTGCCGTTGTTTGCGGCATTGCGAGGCTGAACCGCAATCCAGTTACGGTTATTGCAATTGAAAAAGGACACACGGCCAAGGAACGCAGCTATCGCAATTTTGGCGCGCCGCATCCGGAAGGATACCGCAAGGCGCTGCGGCTCATGAAACAGGCAGAAAAATTCGGCAGACCGATCATTTGCTTTATTGATACGTCCGGCGCCTATTGCGGCGTCGATGCCGAGGCGCGCGGTCAGGGTCAGGCAATCGCTGAAAATCTTATGGAAATGTCCACCCTTTGCGTTCCTGTTATATCTATTCTGACCGGCGAAGGCGGCAGCGGCGGAGCTCTTGCTCTTGCGGTTGCGGACCGGGTATGGATGCTGCAAAACGCGATCTATTCGGTAATTTCTCCGGAAGGCTGTGCAAGCATTCTTTGGAAGGACGCCTCCAAAGCTGAAACAGTAGCGGCAAGTCTTAAACTGACGGCAGAGGATGCAAAAAACCTTGGTGTTATCGAGCGCATTCTTTCGGAAAAGGAGATTGGTTCAAAGGGATTTTATGACCAGATTCGCAATCTTTTGACCGAGGAACTGAGCAAGCTGTCAAATGATTTGGATTTGATAGGTAAGCGATATGACCGCTTCCGTCGTATCGGCGTCAGCGCGGTTGTTAAGGAGTAATTATGAGCATATATCAAAAATACTGTACTGAAATTACCGATGAATTCGGCAGCTTGAAAAAATTTGCCCTGAATTATCCCGACAATTTCAATTTCGGATACGACGTTGTCGATTTGGTCGCGGACGAATCTCCAGATAAAAAAGCACTTATCTGGTGCAACACCGAAAATGAGGAGCATGTTTTTACGTTTTCTGATATAAAAAAATACAGCAACCAGATGGCTAATGTATTTAAAAATGCCGGCATTAATCGCGGAGACAGGGTAATGCTGATACTGAAGCGCCATTATGAATACTGGTTTGCCACGATTGCGCTTCACAAACTGGGCGCTGTGGTTATCCCTGCAACGCATATGCTGACTGTGAGCGACTTTGTATACCGGATCAGATCCTCCAAAGTGAAAGCGATCGTTTGCACGCCACAAAACGAGGTTCCCGAAAAAATCAAATCCGCCCTAGCAGAGGCCGGAATGACGGCAAAGCTTTGGTGTGTGCAGGCAGATGTGGAAGGCTTTGAAAATCTAACGGCCGCAATGGATGCTGCCGACAGCAGATTTGCCCGCATCGAAACTCTTTCCACCGATCCCATGGTGCTGTATTATACCTCCGGCACGACCGGAAATCCGAAGGGCGTTATCCATGATTACACTTACCCCTTGGCGCATATTGTTACTGCAAAGTATTGGCAGCAGGCCGAGGACAACGGACTTCACTTTACACTGGCAGAAACCGGATGGGCAAAAGCGTCATGGGGGAAACTCTACGGTCAATGGCTTGTTGGCAGTGCTGTTATGGTTTATGACTTTGATAATTTCGACCCAAAACAACTTATGACCGTTATCAATCGTTACGGAGTGACTTCATTTTGTGCGCCGCCTACTGTGTATCGCTATCTTGTACGCAAGGGCATTCCCGACATGCCGACCTTAAAGCACGCTTCTACCGCGGGCGAAATGTTGGCGCCCGAAGTGTTCCGCAAATTTACTGAACGCACGGGACTGCCTCTGTGCGAAGGCTACGGCCAGACCGAAACAACGCTTTTGATGGCGAACTTCAAAGGAAAAGAACCCGTAGAAGGTTCTATGGGAACAATCTCACCCTTTTATAATATCGAGCTCCGAAGCAAATGCGGCAAACCCGTTCCGGCAGGCGAAGTCGGAGAGGTCGTAGTTCTTCCGGCTGAAAACGGCAGACAGCCAGGCGTTTTTACATCATATCTAGACAATGAAGAACAGTTTGAGTTTGTATGGCGCGGCGGTGTGTATCATACCGGCGATGCGGCACATATGGATGAAAACGGCCGTTACTGGTTCCACGGCCGCTTTGACGACATAATTAAAACCGGAGGTTTCCGCGTAGGTCCCTATGAAGTGGAAAATGTTCTTATGGAACATCCGGGAGTTGCGGAATGCAGCGTTATCGGAGTACCCGATACGCTTCGCGGTCAGGCGATCAAAGCCGTTATCGTACTTGCTCGTGAATTCGCCCCATCAAAAAAGCTTGAACTGGAGATCAAGGACTTCTGTAATCAAAAGCTTGCAGAATACAAGTGGATTAGAATCATTGAATTTTTAGAGGAAATGCCGAAAACCATCAGCGGAAAAATCCAAAAGACCGTGCTTCGCAGTCAGAGCTGACGCAGAATCAAGCGCTGCCTTTCAATGTTAGTCAGTGAAGGCGTGCTTATTTATTTTTTATAAAAAGATATGGTATAATAGCCGCAAGGCGGCTACTATACGGCATGCCGGACGGTTCCGCCGCAGGCGGGAATCCGGCGGCCGCCATCTCTGTCGCGTCCGCCTCGCCACTTGCGGGGCAACCGGCGGCAATGACGTTTATACCATGAATTTGGAAAAATTCATGGTATAATCAAAATATATTTAATTTACCCGAGCTTTACGGAGTGTTATTTTCTCCGGACGTAAGGAGACACTATGGAAAATACACCAGACAATATTGAGGATATACTAAGCCGAAATATCAGCGGCTTTCATCAGTATGTCTTAACAGAACCGACTCATTTGAGTTATGTGAGTAAAAACCTTTGTGATATGTTAGGCCTCACTGAAGATGAGCTGTTGAGTGAGAGCCGGGATTTATATGCATCCCTGGTGCATCCGGCAGATAGAGGGGTATACTCCGAATTTATCAATAATTTGAAATTAAAAGAACAGACGCTTACAGCGGAGTACCGTCTTATGAAAAAGGATGGTTCTACGATTTATGCAAGAGATACTGTCACCACTAAGAAACTGGATGACGGGACTCTTGCGGGCTATTCCGTACTGACGGATATTACCGACATCAAAAACGAGTATTACAATCTGCAATTTCTTAATAACACGATGCCTTGCGGATTTATGAAATATACTTGCGAGAAGCAGCCTAAAATTACATACATTAATAAGCAGATGATTGATATTCTGCGTTTTCCAAAGGTTCAGGACGGTGAACTCGACTATCTGGAGCTCTATAAGGATAATATCTTTTTGATGATACCTATGGAAGAACGGCGCAGATTTGCACTGTATCTGAACCGTGTTTATTCCGCCGGCGTTCCGATTGCCGGCGAAATGACAGTTCTTCGCTGTGACGGCACAAGAGCATATATTTTCGGCTGGGTCACAAAATGCGTGAACGAACAGGGCATGGAAGAATTCCAAAGCGTTTGCATGGATGTGACCGAAAGGCACCGGACAAAGAAAGCAACCGAAACCAAACGCTATCTCAAAGCACTTACAGATGTTTATGAAAAGGTCTTTGAATACAATCTTGGGACAAACATTGTAAAATGCCTGTACAGCAACGACTCTCCTATGTTCAAATGGCTTGAGAACATTCCGATGCAGATGGACGACGCAACCGAAAGATGGATCGCGGGCACAGTGGTTCCGGAGGATTGCGATAAGGTCCTCTCTTCCTTTTATGATTTTAGTCAGAAAAAGCTGTATGAGCCTGATGCAAAACCTCCGCAGATCATGTATAGAGCCAAAGCGTCAAACGGCGAGATAAAGCTTTACAGCGGAATCTTTTTAAGGCTGGACGATTCGGTCAGCCTCTACTGCTGCCGCTGCGTTCCCGACGCCGAGGGTATAGATAACCTCCGGAATGAAAATTTGCATTTGAAAGAAAACATGCAAGAGCTTGTTATGCGGTTTACTGACGGGATTGCCGCTTTTAAGGTAACAGCGGATGGTTTTGTAACACCGCTTTATGCCAGTGATAATGTTTATGAGTTTTTTGGCTTTAGCAAAGAGGAATGGCTTCCTCTGATGAATAAAATGACGCCGCTTAAGGATTTTGTCGAGCACAGTGAAGCGGCTTATGATGAGTTTGTGGAACTTCTCAGTAAAGGGGAGGCGGAATTTACCTACTTTGACTTAAAATCCGAAACTGAACGTTCCATCAAAGCTATTTGTTCACAAAAATTTCCCGGAGGTTCCTCACCGAGATATGTAATGCTCTATAATATTGAGAATACAAAGGCGATAGAAAGCATGAAATTCTCCCAAGACCAAACGGTGGCTATTCGGACCTTCGGCTATTTTGACGTTTTTGTAGGCAGAAAACCTATTGCTTTCCGAAACAAGAAATCGAAAGAATTGCTTGCCCTGCTTGTGGATCGCCGCGGCGGATATGTCACTTCGGAAGAAGTCATCAGCTTTTTGTGGGAAAATGAGCCGGCAACTCCGGTAACCCTGGCAAGATACCGCAAAGTGGCGCTCAGGCTTAAAAACATTTTGGAGGAATACGGCATATCGGATGTTGTCGAATCTGTGGGCGGCAAACGACGTATAGTCCCGGAAAAGGTACAATGTGATCTATACGACTATCTTTCCGGAAATGAAGAATATGCGCAGCTTTTCAAAGGAAGTTATCTTACCAACTACAGTTGGGCGGAAACAACATTGGGGGAACTTAAGGATAGTCAAGAATAAGGGGTAAAGATGAATAAATATATTCACAAAGTCAACTATTACGAAACCGATAAAATGGGAATTACTCATCATTCGAATTATATCCGTTTTATGGAAGAAGCTCGGATGAATTTCCTGTGCGAAGTCGGGTATCCGATGACTCGCTTGGAATCGGAATACATTACTTCTCCCATTGTTTCGGTAAACTGCGAGTATAAGCATACGACGACTTATAGTGATGAAATCGAAATTGAAATTATGGTTACCAAATATACAGGGGTAAAGCTCTTCCTTTCTTATATTATGAAAAATGCAGACACTGGAACCGTAGTAGCAACGGCGGCCTCGACACATTGTTTTATTGACAAAAACGGAATGCCGATTGTTGTAAAAAAACGCTTTCCGGGTTTTGATTCTGTGCTCAGTTTGCTGAGCGAGGGTAACAGAGCTGTTAGTTGTTAAGTAGATTCATGAAATTGTCAAGCCCAAACGCTCGCTGCCTATGAGCTGATAAAAAAGGGTTTCAGCGCGACTTCTGTCGCGCCGAAACCCTTTGAAAACACAAGGTTTTTACGATTTTTTGATTTTACTGTTTTAAGTCCACCCGACATTTCCCGGGTGGGCTTAACTTATATTTGTTTTACGTTTTTATATGTCCGAGGTCGCTCAAAAATCTCGGAATTATTTCTTCGGGCGTCGCCCACGAGGTAACGAGCCGTATGCAGGTGCGCTCGCTGTCTATCTTTTTTTGCACCTCGTAGTCGTAGGACTGGCGCAGCTTCGTCAGAACCGTGTTCGGAAAGATAGGGAATATCTGGTTCGTCGGCGTCTTTATCATAAAGTCGTAGCCGAGCTTTTCTATGCCGTCCTGCATCTGATTTGCGAGGACGTTGGCGTGCTTTGCAATCTTGAGATAGAGATCATCCTCGAGCAAGGCCGCAAACTGTATTCCGAGAAGCCGCCCCTTGGCTAGCAGAGCGCCGCGCTGTTTCATATAATATCTGAAATCCGCGCCGAGCCCGGGGTTGGTTATAACGAGCGCCTCGCCGAACAGCGCGCCGTTCTTCGTTCCGCCTATTGTGAAGGCGTCGAGATTGGCGGCGAGAGTCGGCCATGTCATAGACCCTTCGTCGCTGGTTATACCGCTGCCGAGCCGCGCACCGTCGAGATAGAGGATTAGCCCGCGGGCCTTGCATACGCTGTGGAGATTTGCCAGCTCCACGGCGGTATAGACGGTGCCTATCTCTGTCGAATCGGATATGTAGACCATCCTTGGGCGCACCATGTGCTCGGTGCTGTGAGCCTCGCAAATACGCTGGACGTCCGACGGCGTCAGCTTTCCGTCTTCTGACGGCACGGATATGACCTTGTGCCCCGTCGCCTCGAACGCGCCTGTTTCATGGACGAGCGGATGGCCGGTGCAGGGGGAGATGACGGCCTCGAACGGTTTAAGAAACGCGCAGGCGGAGACAAGGTTGACCTGCGTTCCGCCGACGAGAAAATGCACGCCGCCTTCGGTCATACAGCAGTTTTTCATTATGATGTCACGGGCTTTTGCACAGTAGTAATCGGTGCCGTAGCCCGGCGTCTGTTCAAGATTTGTCTTTTCAAGGGCTTCCATAACAAGCGGATGAGCGCCTTCGCTGTAATCGTTGCGGAAACTGTACATCATGTGGCCTCCATACAAAATAATAATGTATTCTATTCGCTTTTCACGGTAAAATCAACGGCATAGCCGACCTTAACCGAGAAAAGCCGCCTTGTATTGGATGTCGCAAATCGTATTTTTTGCGGCACCGGGAAAGTATGCCGTGGGCTTAGAGGCGGCTTCAGCAGCAAGGTTCATTTTTTTAATTCTATCAACTTTTGCCTCATCAATCAAGGCCGGGGCCGTTTTGTGCAAAGCGACGGTTGACTTTCCGTGTATGGGAGATATAATATCCCCATTACTGGTGCTACCAGTTGAGCGATGGAGGTCGTAGCCGTGAAATTTCTAAAGCAGTTCAGCATCATAGTCATAATATCCTTCGCGGGCGAGGCGCTCAGGGCGCTGATACCGCTTCCGATACCGGCGAGCGTATACGGTCTTGTCCTGATGCTAGCGCTTTTGTGTATCGGAGTGCTTCGTGTGGAGCATGTGCGCGGCGCGGCGGTGTTCCTTATAGAGATAATGCCGGTCATGTTCATACCGGCGGCAGTGGGGCTGATGGACTCCTTTGGTTCGCTCGCGTCCGCGCTCGTACCGATCTGCGTCATAACGGTCGCCGTGACGGTCATAGTCATGGCTGTTACCGGTCGGGCGACGCAGGCTGTCATACGGAAAGGGGACAGGCGGAAATGAGCGCGTTTTTGTCGGACTCGATATTTTTCGGCGCGGGGATAAGCCTTGTTTGCTATGAAATAGGGCTGCTGCTGAAAAAACGCTTCAAAAAAGCCATCTTCAACCCCCTGCTCATCGGCATTATCTGCGTCATGTCGGTCCTGGCGCTGACGCACGTGAGCTATACGGAATATTATTCCGGCGCAAAATACATATCCTATCTTCTGACGCCTGCAACCGTGTGCCTCGCCGTACCGCTTTACGAGCAGCTCGCGCTGCTGCGGAAAAACCTCAGGGCGGTGGCTGTCGGGATAGTCTCGGGAGTTGCGGCGGGGCTTGGGAGCGTCTTGCTTTTCGCAAAGCTGTTTTCACTGGACCACACGATGTACGTGTCGCTGCTGGCGAAATCGATAACGACTGCAATAGGCATGGGCGTTTCCGAGGAACTCGGCGGAATCGTGACGATAACAGTCGCGGTTATAATAGTGACCGGAATACTCGGCAATATGCTTGCCGAGACTGTGTTCAAGATGTTTCACATCGACGAGCCGATAGCCCGCGGCCTTGCGCTCGGTACCGCGTCGCACGCCATAGGAACGTCGAAGGCGATGGAGCTCGGAGAAGTGGAAGGCGCGATGGGTTCACTGGCGATAGCGGTCGCTGGACTGCTGACGGTCGTCGCCGCGCCGATATTCGCACAGATGTATTAAAGAAGGCGGACGTACTTTGAAACGAGAGGAGTGACTCGGGCTTGAGCGAAAAAGACAACGCGCCGCGCAAGGCGTATCAGACCGTCGTCGATTATATAAAGGCGGGCCTCCGAAATGGAGAGTTTGCCTTTGGAGACGAGCTTCCGTCGGAGCGCATTCTGGCTGAAAAGCTGGGACTTGGCCGCAACTCCGTACGCGAGGCGCTCCGCGCTCTTGAACAGACAGGGCTTGTCGAGAGCAGGCAGGGGCAGGGCAATTTCCTCTCCGACCGCATGGACGAAAGCCTCGCGGAGATACTGTCACTACAGATGCTCTCAGGCCGCGGAAGTTGGGAGGAGCTCAGCCGGTTCCGCTGCGCCATTGAGCGCGAGGCGTTTTTGATAGCCGTGCGCCGCGGAGTTCCGGCTCCGGCGCTTGTGAAGCTGAGAGATGCGGCGTTTCGCATGGCGGAGGGCGAAAGCGCCGAAGATACGGCGGACGCGGAACGCGATTTCCATGCGGCGCTTGCCGAGGCTTCGGGAAACAGGTTCATAGTCGCCGTGTCGGACGCGCTTTCAAAGCTCAGCTCCGACGAGGCGGAGCGGGTGATGGACAGCGCGGACGACAGCGGAAGAGCGCGTCTTAAAGAACTTCACCGCGAGCTTTACGAGGCCGCTGTAAGGCGCTCCGAAAAGGGCCTGGCTCTCATTGAGGAACATTACGCGTTTGTTGAAAAAGAACTTAAGAAAAACGGTGTGACGCAGCAAAAATAAAATGACGCGCCGCAGAACAAGATGGCAAGACCGTCTCGTTTTGCGGCGCGTTGTGTTTATTGCATGTTTTTCCGCGATGCTTCTCTCAAAGGGCGATATTATCCGTCCGCCGCAAAACTGTTCACCGCGTCGATGAATACGTCGGGATGATACCAGTGTATGAGATGGTTCGATTCAAGCTCAGTCAGGGTGCACTTTTTTATAAGCGATACGGCCCGGCGCGCCTGCTCGTCAGAGGAGGCGGCCATCAGTATCCCGTCCGGCGAATATTGCGCTTTCGCGTGGAGAAAAACGGTCGGCACGCTGATGTCCGACATAAGCGTTTCGTGGCTTATCCCGCTGTGCCAGGAATAATCGTAAAAGTGTTCGCCGAAGGCGAAATCGTATTTATTTATATACTGAAACGTCTGATTAAGTGACTGGGGCAGAAAGAAAAACTGCACGGCTTGGCCGGGGTGTTTGTCCGAATACCGCTGCGCGTAGTTGGCAATACCCGGCATGGCGCCTGCCATGTAGAGCTGACCCCACAGGCACCTGCGGAGATAATACGCCTCCCAGCATTCGGATTTGTCCGACTGGTCGTATTCGTGCATGACCTTGTAGGTGTCGGCATATGCAAAGGACTTTTCAAAATAACCCGGCTCGGTTGAAAACACCGGAGGGTCCTCTAGCACAGCGCCCGTGATGTTCTCCCCGCCGTAGGCGGCGACATAGGCCGCGAGCAGCCCGCCAGACGAATGACCGGAGACGACGGTGCTTCCGCCTATAATATTATCGACGAACCATATGAGGTCGTCGCCGTTTTTATCGATATAATATTTGTCTTCGTCGTGCGAGGACTTGCCGTGCCCGTAGCAGTCGACGGCATAGACGTGCCAGTTTTTGCGGAGCTCCGGAAGTACCGTCGTATAGCTTTCCCAGCAGCCTGTCTGACCGTGTATAAGCAAAAGAGCACTGCCGCTGCTTTGGCCGCCTTCCGCATAATTTATGATGCTGCCGTCTGGAAGTTCCGCTTGCTTTTCAACGAACCCCGCTTTTATGGTCGCGTTGTAGGAGGGCTGCCAGTAATGCGTGCATTTGTATATGTATATTCCCGCGGTGAGAGCGATGGCGCAAAGCAGCGCGGCGACAATATAAAGCACGATTTTCCTCACGCTCCTTTTTTTGCGTACGGCTGCCGTCATTTATCATCGCTGCTGTCAGTTCCGAATATCTTTTCGGCCATCGCCGCGAAGCTGTCCTTAGGCGGTATCGCGAGCCCGCGCTTCATGTCGCCGAGCAGCAGCAATGTGTCTCCCGGAATGATGCCGAATACCTCTCTGGCCTGCTTCGGTATAACTATTTGCCCCTTTTCTCCGACTGTCACCGTCCACGCGTATTTTCCTTTTGGCGCTTTCATAAAAATCACTCCCTTGTGCGTTTTATATGTTTTGTTATATAAATCATACCAACTCGCGCTGATAAAGTCAAGGGGGAGAGAAATAAAAAACACACCGGGCCAGTCTACTGCCGCTCCGCACCGCCGGAGGAGCGCGTCTGTCCGCCACCGCGCCCGCGCGTCTGATACGTTTATTGACCTCGGGCGGATTTGAGCATATAATATATTTTCATGTATACGCGAAAAAGGGAGAGCCGAATGGATTTTAATGCAAGATACATCGCGGCGCGGCGCGCGGCGATTGAAAAGGATTATATGGACTTAAACCCCGAGCAGAGGCGCGCGGTCATGGCGACCGAGGGGCCGCTGCTCATACTCGCCGGCGCGGGCAGCGGCAAGACGACCGTGCTAATACACAGGGTGGCGAACCTGCTGACCTACGGCTGCGGAGCGGATACGGACGAGGTGCCGGAGAGCGCGACGGAGGACGACCTCGCATTTCTCGAAAACTACCCTGATTCCCCCTCGCCGAACGACCGCGCGCGCGCGCGGAAGCTTTGCGCCGTACGTCCGGCGGAACCGTGGTCTATAGTCGCTATAACCTTTACAAACAAGGCCGCAAACGAGCTTCGTGAACGCCTTGAAAAGCGTCTAGGCACAGCGAGAGCGGAGGGCATTTGGGCTTTTACGTTCCACAGCGCCTGCGTCCGCATACTGCGACGCGATATTGAGAAGATAGGTTTCAGCTCGAATTTCACCATCTACGACAGCCAGGACAGCCAGCGCGTCATCAAGGACATTGTCAAGGAAATGGGTATGAGCGACAGGGAATTTCCCGCGCGCATGGTGCTCTCGGCAATAAGCCGCTCAAAGGACGACATGGTTTTGCCGGAGGAGTACGCCGAACAATGGGGCCAGTCCGGCGACTGGCAGAAAGAGCGCATTGCGAAGATATACAAGGAGTATGTCAAGCGCCTGCGCGACGCCAACGCCCTCGATTTTGACGACATAATACTCCACACTGTGACGCTCCTTCGGGATTATAAGGATGTGCGCGAATACTACCAGAACAAGTTCAAATATGTGCTTATCGACGAGTATCAGGATACGAACCATCTGCAGTACCTGCTCGCGTCGTATCTCGCGGGTGGACGCAAAAACATCTGCGTCGTCGGCGACGACGACCAGAGCATCTACCGATTCCGCGGTGCGAACATAGAGAACATACTCAATTTTGAAAAACAGTACAAAAACGCGCGTACCATACGCCTCGAGCAGAACTACCGCTCGACGCAGAACATACTCGACGCGGCGAACGCGGTGATACGAAACAACACAGGGCGCAAGGGCAAGGAACTGTGGACCGGCAACGGCGGCGGAGAGAAGATAACCGTCATGTCACTTTTCAACGAGGCTGAGGAAGCTAATTATGTCGTAAAGCAGATAATGAACGGCGGAGGAAAGCTGGGCGACAGCGCCGTGCTTTACCGCATCAATGCACTGTCCCAGCAGCTCGAGCGCGCGTTCAGGGCAAACGGCATCAAGCCGCGCGTCGTGGGCGGACAGGCGTTCTTCGAGCGCGCCGAGGTAAAGGACATGCTGGCGTATCTTTGCGTCATAGACAACCCGGCGGACGATCTGCGTCTTCGCCGCATAATAAACAGTCCGCCCCGCGGCATCGGTGCCAAAACGATAGACAATATCCAGGATATAGCCTCGCGCGAGGACGTTCCGATGTTCCAGACGATACTTAACGCGGCGGAGTATCCGGAGCTTTCAAAGGCAGAGGCGCGGCTTGCAGATTTCGCGGTGATGATAGTCGCACTTCAGGGCAAGGTCGAGGTTCTGCCGCTCGATGAGTTTTACGACGAGGTCTGCGCCGACACCGGCTACATAAAGATGCTCGAGGAGAAAGGTGACATCGAAAGCCGGAGCCGCGCCGAGAACGTGCGCGAGCTCCGCTCCAGTATAATGGGCTATATGCAGAACCATCCCGAAGCGCAGTCCCTTTCGGAATTTTTGAGCGAGATAGCGCTTTTCACTGATCTCGACGAGCTGAACGAGAGCGACGATATGCCGACCCTTATGACGATACACGCGGCGAAAGGGCTTGAGTTTCCGAACGTCTACATCGTTGGGATGGAGGACGGGATATTCCCGGGAATGCAGGCGCTTACGAATCAGGAGGACCTTGAGGAGGAGCGCCGTCTGTGCTATGTCGCGATGACCCGTGCGAAAAAAAATCTGACGATGACCTGCTCGACGCAGAGAATGTTGTTCGGACGCACCACATCCAACAGGCCGTCCTGCTTTTTAAGCGAGATACCGGAAATAAACTGCGAGCGCCTCGGAGCAAAACGTCCCGCGAGCGTGCGTGCGGAATATGATGAAGAAGAGGTATTCACGGAAAACCGCTTCGCGGATTCCGGGCTTTCGGAGCGCGGGGCGAATCGCGGAGCGGAGCGCGCATTTAAGCCTCGGACTCCGCACTTTTCGCGCGGGGCGACGGCCAGCGGAAGCCGCTTTGCCGGATTGTCGCTTTCCCGAGGGGACATGGTGGAGCACACCGCGTTTGGGCGCGGTATGGTCGTATCCGTGCAGAACGTCGGCAACGACGCTCTGATAGAGATTGCTTTCGACCGGGTCGGAACAAAGCGGCTCATGCGCAACGCCGCCAGCGAGTATATGACGAAAATACAATGATTATGGAGTTTTGATATGCTTCTTTTCGACCTTGACAGTACGCTTATAGATTCAGCCAACGTGTGGCTCAATATAGACCTTGATTTTCTCTCGAGGCGCGGTCTCGAACACACAAAGGAATATCACGATTTCGTCGCCCATTCGACGCTACCGTCGGCCGCCGCATATACCAAGGAATACTATTCGCTGATGGAAAGGCCTGAGGAGATAATTGACGAGTGGAAATCAATGCTCCGTGACGCTTACGGGCAGACGATACCTCTCAAACCGTTTGCGGGCGAGTTCGTCGTAAAATGCCGCGCCTCGGGCGAGAAGATGGCAGTCGTAACGTCGAATACGGCCGAGCTTTGCGAGAGCGTTCTCGCGCGGCACGGGCTCCTTGAAGACTTTGACGGCTTTGTGTACGCCGAGAAGCTGGGGCTCGAGAAGACCGACCCCGCGCTTTTCAGAGCGGCGCTGCTGCGCCTCGGAGAAAAACCGGAAACAAGCACGCTGTTTGACGATTCGCCGCACGCTTGCCGCGCGGCGAAGAATGTCGGGCTGACGGTCGTCGGCGTTTACGACGACTTTTTTGCGGCGGAGGAAGCTGAGATGCGGGTGCTGTGCGACAGATATATAAAGAGTTTCGGAGAACTGCTGTGACAGCTTTTCGCAACAACTGGGGGAACATAGAAAATGCAGGAAAAGACCTTGAGAAAACTGGCTAAGCCTATGTGCGCGGCCGCTGCGTTCATATGGGGCAGCTCGTTTTTTATAATGAAAAATACGCTTGACACGATGCCTGTATTTTATCTCCTCGCAATCAGGTTCACAGTCGGCGCGGTGTTGCTGGCTATCGTGTTCAATAAAAAAGTCAGGAGCATCACGAAGGATTATCTATGGCGCGGCGCCATCGTAGGGTTTATGCTCTTTATGGCTTATACCGCGCAGACCTTCGGACTTGCCGGAACCACGCCGTCGAAGAACGCGTTTTTGACCGCTGTGTACTGTGTTATTGTTCCGTTCCTTTACTGGGCATTCGAGCATAAGCGCCCGGACAGGTACAATATCGGCGCGGCGCTGCTTTGCATAGCTGGGATCGGCCTCGTCGAGCTCGACGGGAGCATCAGCATAAACAGCGGCGACGTGCTGACTCTTTGCAGCGCGTTTTTCTACGCCGCACATATAATCTCAGTTGCCAAGACCTCGGAGGGCAAGGATATTTATCTTATCACTATAATGCAGTTCCTTTTTGCGGGTCTGTACTCATGGATCTGCGCGCTGCTGTTTGACGTTCCGCCGACAACAATCACTCAGGGTGTTTTTGTCAGCATGCTGTATCTAAGCATTATGGCTACGACCATCGCGCTGCTGTTTCAGAATGTCGGCCAGGCGAATTCGGATCCCATGTCCGCATCTGTGCTGCTGTCCCTCGAATCAGTCTTCGGCGTCGCGTGCAGCGTCATATTTTACGGAGACCCTGTCACGTTCCGTCTTATAGCGGGCTTCGTGGTAATTTTCGTCGCGATAATATGCAGCGAGACAAAATTCACGTTTCTCCGCAAAAAAACCGTCCTTGAAAGGCAAACCCAGGAATAGCCGAAGGGACATACCTGATGGGCGGTATTCGATGCAGCCAAAATGTTTCCGTAAGGGATATGCGGAACGCCGCATGTCAAGCCATAGTCTTATATTCTGTTGGGCTTTCCGTCTGCCGTAGGACACAAGGTTTGCTTTACAGAAAAAGTTAAATATGTTATCATAAATATTTATTAAAGGGCGGCAGGTGGAAAACTATGGAACGTATCGACGTGCTCGGAGTGGGTTTTGATAATCTCACAATGGACGAGGCCGTGGCCGAGGGCGTAAGGCTTATGAACAGCCCCGGCGCGCATTATGTTGTCACTCCGAATCCCGAGATAGTCGAAATCTGCGCCCGTGACGCGGAGGCAAACCGCGCGATAAACGGAGCGGACATGGTCATAGCCGACGGAGTCGGAATCATACACGGCGCGAAGCTTCTTGGAACGCCGCTTAAAGCAAAGCTGCCGGGTATAGAATTTGCGTCGGAGCTGATGGGGAAGATGGCGGAGCAGAGCAAATCGCTGTTTCTGTTCGGCGCGAAGCCCGGAATAGCCGAAATAGCCGCTGCAAACCTCGCAAAAAAATATCCCGGACTTAAAATAGCCGGAGTGAACGATGGATATTTTAAGGACGATAAGCCCATAATCGAAAAGATAAAAAACAGCGGTGCAGATGTTGTCTTCGTCTGCCTCGGCGCTCCGAAGCAGGAAAAGTGGATGGAGCAAAACGGTGAAGCGACGGGTGCACATCTGCTGCTCGGCATAGGCGGCTCGCTTGACGTGTTCGCTGGTGTAGTAAAGCGTGCGCCGGAGATTTATCAGAAACTCGGCATGGAGTGGTTTTACAGATTGCTGAAACAGCCGAGCCGAATCGGAAGAATGGCGAAGCTGCCGATGTTTCTCGTACACGCGGCATCGAAAGGAAAGACAAAATGATGGGAAAGCTGATAGTGTTCGAGGGCACGGACGGCAGCGGCAAGGCCACACAGTCCGAGATGCTCTGCGCGCGGCTGAAACGCGAAAACATTGATTTCCGTAAGCTGTGTTTTCCGCGCTATGGCGAGCCGTCGTGCACTCTCGTTCAGATGTATCTCGACGGCGCGTTCGGTTCAAAGCCCGGAGACGTGAACGCCTATGCGGCCTCGTCGTTTTACGCGGTCGACCGCTACGCGTCATATAAACAGGACTGGGGAAAATACTATAAAAACGGCGGCCTGCTCATAGCCGACAGATACACGACCTCCAACGCTGTACACCAGGCTTCTAAAATGCCGCTTGAAAAACGAAAGGCGTTTTTTAAGTGGCTGTTTGATTACGAATATAACTTACTTGAGCTTCCCGAGCCGACGCTTGTGTTTTATCTTGATATGCCGGCAGATGTTTCGGAAAAGATGCTTCGTTCGCGCGAGACGAATACCGGAACGCAGGCCGATATACACGAAAAGGACAGGGAGTACCTGGCCGCCTGCCGCGAAGCGGGGATGCTGGCGGTCGGGGAGTATGGCTGGAGAAAGGTCGACTGCGCCAGAGACGGAGAGCCGAGGAGCGTGGACGAGATTCACGAGGAGATATATTCCGCGGCCCGCGTGCTGATTGAAAAATAAAAAAGGACGCCGCAGCGTCCTTTTTATGCAGGGTATGTAATTTCTTCAGCAACCGCAGCTGTTGTTGCCGCATCCGCCGCCGCATCCGCCGCCGCCAAATCCTAATCCTCCGCAGCAGCACAGCAGTATAAGCACGATGATGATACACATGCAGGAAGAATTACCGCAGGAAGAATTACCGCAGGAATCAAAGCACATAAATTTTTTCACCTCCGACGATCCGTTCTGAGATATACTATGCGGACGACGCACTCTTGGTAACTTGGGCGTTTTTCAAAAAAGAAAGGTTGCGATTTTTTGACACAAAGAAGACGTGACGGTGGCAGATTCAATACCACCCGCTGGGACGTGGGAAGCGTCCGCGAAGAAAGCGAGCGCCACGAGGTTCGCCGCCGTAAAAAGCGGTTTCTTTCGGGTGCTCCGTATGTCGCCATGATTCTTATAATATCCGCCATCGTCGCTGGCGGAGGATGGCTTCTTGCCAACGACCTTCTCGCGCTCAATAAGGAGCCAAAGACCGCCGTGGTCGAGATAGACGAAGGCGACTCCATGATGAAAGTTGCCGGAAAGCTCAAAAAGAACGGGCTTATAGAGTTCCGCGGACTTTTCCTCATGTACAGCGCCGTGTCGCACGCGGGGAACAAGATAACGAACGGCACATATAATCTCAACACGAATATGGACTACCGGGCGCTTATCGTTGCCATGGGCTCGAGCTCCGGCGACCGCCTGACGGTTACCGTTACCGTGCCTGAGGGCTATACGGTACAGCAGACGATCGACCTGCTCGTCAAGAACGGCGTAAACACTGAGGATAAGCTGACCGACGCCATAGCCAACGGTGATTACGATTACGACTTTCTTGCCGATAAGGAAAAGGGCGATATAAGCCGTATGGAGGGCTATCTTTTCCCGGACACCTATGAATTCTACTGCGGAGAGGACGCGACAAAAGTCGTCAAAAAATTCCTCAAGAACTTTAACAGCAAAATGGACGACGACATGATGGCTCAGGTGGAGGCATCCGGCCACTCGCTCGACGAGATAATAACCGTCGCCTCGCTTATAGAGAAGGAGACCGACGGCACCGACCGTGCGAAGATAGCTTCGGTCATCTATAACCGTCTTAAGAACACGACGGCAGAGACCGCCGGCTTCCTCCAGATAGACGCCTCGCTGCTTTACGCGCTGCCCGACCATACGGGCGACATAACGGACGCGGATAAAGAGACGGACAGCCCGTATAACCTTTATAAATATAAGGGGCTTCCGCCGACGCCAATAGCCAACCCCGGTATTGAGTCCATCAAGGCCGCGCTGTCTCCGGCAAAGACGAGTTATTACTATTATGCGCTCGGCAACGACAAACTCCATCACTTTTTCGCAACTTACAGGGAGCATGTCAACTTCCTGAACAGCCTCAGCTGATATGGCAATAATTGGAAATCGCCCGCCGGAGCTTCTTTCTCCGGCGGGCGATCCGGAAAAGCTGAAAATGTCGGTGCTCTACGGAGCCGACGCGGTCTACCTTGCCGGTACGTCCTTCGGCATGCGCTCCTTTGCCGGTAATTTTTCAGAGGGCGAAGAACTTGAAAGCGCGATAAAGTACGGGCACGAACACGGCGTGCGCGTTCATGTCACCGTAAATACCATGCCGCGAAACGGCGAGGCGGAGAGCCTTCCCGCATATCTTGAACGGCTTGACGATTACGGCGCCGACGCTCTTATAATCGCAGACGTGGGTGTGCTGTCGCTTGCAAATAAGTACGCGCCGAGGGCTGAAAAGCATATAAGCACGCAGGCGAGCATTGTGAATTTCGTGTCCGCCAACGCGTGGAGAGACCTCGGCGCGTCTCGCGTTATCCTCGCGCGGGAGCTCACGCTCGACGAGATAGCTGAGATACGCGCGAAAACGCCGAAAGAGCTTCAGATAGAGGTTTTCGTCCACGGCGCGATGTGTGTTTCGTACTCGGGCCGGTGCCTGCTCAGCAACTATATGACTGGGCGCGACAGCAACAGAGGCATGTGCGCCCAGCCGTGCCGTTACAGCTACGCGCTTATGGAGGAAAAGCGGCCGGGAGAGTATTTCCCGATAAAAGAGGACGAAAAGGGCACGTATATAATGAACTCGCGTGATATGTGCATGATAGACCATATCCCGGAGCTAATCGCCGCTGGAGTCGACAGCATGAAGATAGAGGGGCGCGCAAAATCTCCCTACTATGCGGCTGTGACGACCGCCGCGTATCGCCACGCGATAGACGCCGCCGCAGCGGGCGAGCCGCTCGACAAGGTCTGGCGCGACGAAGTCGAACACGTCAGCCACAGGCATTATTCGACGGGCTTCTTTTTTGGCGAGCCTGGTCAGTACACGGAAAATTCCCGCTATATCCGCAATTGGCAGGTCTGCGCGATAGTGACCGCCTGCGACGAAAGCGGGCTTGCTACGCTTTCGCTTCGAAACAAATTCGCGGCGGGCGATACGCTCGAGCTTGTCGGTCCGGACACGCGTCCGTTTTCGTTTATCGCGCCGGCGATGAAAAATGCCGATGGAGAAGATATTACCGAGCCTAAGAATCCGCAGATGACGTTTACGATGCGGCTTCCGAAAAAAGTGCCGGAGTACAGCATGCTCCGCCACGCGGTGGAGCTTTCGGCAAAGTAAAAGTGAAAAACTTTGCGAAGGAAGAGCAATCATGACAATAGATGAGAATCTCACGATTTACAAAATGTTTCATAATTCCGCCTCCAGATTTCCCGAAAACCGTGCGATAGAATATCTTGACAGAGCGTATACCTATGCTGAAGCAGAGCGCGAAGCAGACGCCATGGCGAGAGGGCTTGTTGCCCTCGGCATAGAAAAGGGAGAGTTTGTCGGAATCATAAGCGAGAACTCCGATCGGTTCCTGCTCGCATTTCTGGCTGTGGAAAAAATAGGCGCGGTTTCAGTGCTGATTGGTAAAAAGCTCAAAGATTCCGAAATAAGCGCGCTTCTTAAGGATACGGGAGTAACGCGGCTTATTTACGGAAACGGCTCGGTGAACGACGGTGCTGAAGGTCGCGGTATTACCGAGAGATTTTCAGGTATGAGGTCATACATATCGCTTGAAGAGTGTGATAACGGCGAGACTGTATCGCTCGGCAGGCTCAAACAGCTTGGTGATGCGATTCCGGAAGCTGCGGCTGAAAGGGAGGTCAGAGGATCGGATACCGATGTCGTGCTTTTCACATCCGGAACTACCGGACGCGAAAAAGGCGTGCTGACAACTCATGCTGCACGCGCCAATCTTTCGTATTGTCTTGCTCTTGAACAGCGTGCGGGCCCATCGGATAAGTTCTGCGTAATGCTTCCGGTGCATCACTGCTTTTCATTGTCGTCATGCGTACTCGCGGCGCTTTCCGTAGGGGCATGCGTTTGCTTTACAAGAGATCATCACGCCGAAAGCGTGCTTTGGCAAATCGAGAACAGCAAATGTACGGTCCTTACATCGGTTCCGACTTTGTTTTCTGTGCTTGCCGACAGACAGGAGGAGAAGCATTACGACCTTTCCTCACTGCGTACCGGCATGATCGGCGGGTCTACATATTCTCCCGAGATTTTCAGACGCATATGCGGCGTGCTTGGTTTTAATCTTCTTCCGTCGCTTGGGCAGACGGAGGCCACGGCGGGAATGACATCCGCTGGATATGACGATCCGTTAGATGTGAAGGAAAAGACGGTTGGACATTTCCTCGAAGGCATAGAGGGGCGTATATTTTTGCGGGACTCTGAGAAAGAGGCCCGGACCGGGCAAATCGGAGAGATATGTATACGCGGTTATACGGTGATGCTTGGATATTTAGGAAATCCCGAGCTTACAAAAAAGACGATAGATTCAAAAGGCTGGCTGCATACCGGAGACGTTGGGTACCTTGACGGCAGCGGTAATCTGCACATGGTCGGAAGAATAAAGGATATAATAATACGGGGAGGAGAAAATATAGCTGCTGCGGAGATAGAAAATATTATCGCGGCCGATCCGCGCGTTGAGCAAGTCAGGGTTTTAGGCGTTCCCGACGCGTATTATATAGAAGAGATATGCGCGTGCGTCATAACGAGAGAAAAAATGAGCGAAAATGATGTGCGCAGCATCGTATCATCGCAGCTGGCTGATTTCAAGGTCCCGAAGTATGTGTTGTTCTTTGATGATTTTCCGCTGCTTGACAGCGGAAAGATATGTACGGCCAGACTACAGGAGCAGGTAAAGCGCAGGCTTGAAAGTGATAAGGGCATGCGTTGCTGATAATAGAAGCAAAGCACCGGCGATTCCATTGGAATCGCCGGTGCTTTTTTGTTTGACAAGCGTTTATTTCGTGAACAGACTCATCAGCTGGACGCGGGAGTTGACACCGGTTTTCGCATAAATGTTTGAAAGATGCTTATTGAGAGTCGCCATGCTTATAACAAGCTTTTCACACATCCGGTCGCTGCTCATGCCTCCGCACACGAGACCGACTATCTCGACCTCGCGCCGCGTAAGCGAGTAGGGGGGAGACCCCTGCGAGATTTTCTGAAGCACGACGTCGCTTTTATCGGTAAGCTCATCGGATTTAAGCTGATACAATTTGTGTTCCATGCAGTCTTTAAGCATTTCAAGGACGAACACGTCACGCTCTGAAAAATCAGGGGCTTCTTTTCTTCGGAACACGCCGAGCATAAGTAGCGGATTGTCGCGATATACGACGGACATGAAAAGCCCGTGATATATGTGCTGCGGCAGCCATATATCGCGGTAGACATGGCTGCGTTCCCAATTATCGGCGGAGACGAGATCGGACTGACGGAATACTGAACTTCGCGGGAGCATTATAAATTCTGACCAATGAGGATAATTTCCGCAGAGAAAAGCCTCTGTCGTTATATCATTGTTTTCCTCGGAAGAGGAGAAAGGTTCGCCAAGCGTTGTTTTTCCGTTTCCTTTAGATATATTGAAAAAGATATCTCTGTCATATTTGACAAGCGTCTGAAACTGCTGAGCGAAAGTCCGAAGAGCTTCCTGATATGTAGAGCAGCAATAGATTCTCGAGACTGTCTGCAAAAGGAACTGCCATTCGTAGTCGGGCAATCTTGGACGCATATTATCATATCCTTTCTGTTTGTTTCTAAAAAAATTATATCGTCCATCAGAATAGAAGTCAAACGAAAGAAAGTAGCGATACTCAACTTTGAGTACTCTGATAATCAAAAATATGTAGAAACTTTTGCGATTGATAAGAAAAAGCAACACGACGAATAATTTCAAAAATCTATGCTGTTTTTTATAATAAATATAGACATTCAAGACTGACGAGGAGGAGAAAAGATGGCTGAGTTTATAAGTGCAATAGAAGCTGCAAAGCTCATACCTGACGACGCTACGGTTGCAGTCGCGGGAATGGGATTATCCGGATGGGCTGAAGAAATAGGCTGCGCCATTCGCGACAATTTTAAGGAGACCGGGCATCCGTGCAATCTCAATCTTAAACAGGGAAGCGCCATGGGCGACTGGAAGACGCGCGGGCTTACCAGGCTTGGAGAGGCGGGCCCTGGGCTTGTCACAAGATGGTGCGGAGCACAGGTCGGAAGCGTATTCTCGCTTCGGGACATGGCTCAGAGGAACGAACTTCCTCTGCATGAACTTCCGCAGGGAATAATCGTTAATCTCTGGCGTGAGATAGCCGCCGGGCGTCCCGGGCTTTTGAGCAAGGTCGGGCTTGGAACTTATGTGGATCCGCGTATCAATGGCGGAAAGATGAATGAGTGCGCAAAAGAGGATCTGGTCGAACTCGTTAACTTTAACGGTGAAGAATATTTGTTTTATAAGTCTTTCCCGCTGGATGTAGCTATACTTCGCGGAACGATCGCCGACGAGAACGGCAACATAAGCTTCGCGCACGAGAGCGTTGTCAATGAAGGTATGGCGGTCGCTACGGCGGCCCACAATTCCGGAGGGATAGTAATCGTACAGGTCGAGTACCTTGCGGAGAAAGGCTCGCTCAATCCCAAGGATGTTAAGATACCGGGAGTGCTTGTCGACTATGTAGTTCAGGCCACGAGCAAGGACGCCTGCTGGCAGACGGAAGGCACATATTACGAGCCGTCATTCTGCGGAGATATAAGGAAGCCGCTTGCGGCGCTCAAGCCCGATCCATTTGACGAACGCAAGGTAATAGCGCGCCGCTGCGCTATGGAGCTTCACAGAGGAGACCTGATAAATCTCGGAGTCGGTATACCCGCACAGGTGGCTAACGTAGTGGCTGAAGAAGGCCTTATCGACGATGTAGCGTTTTCAACAGAGAGCGGAATGGTCGGAGGCGTACCTGCTCCTCTGCCAAATTTTGGAAGCGCTTTCAATCCGGAAGCGACTGTTGAACACGGAGCAATGTTCGACATTATTGACGGCGGAGGACTTGACATGACCTGCCTCGGAATCGGAGAGGCCGACATGGAAGGGAATATCAACGTGAGCAAATTTGCTCCGCAGGGGGATGAGCCTGCGCGCATAAGCGGGCCCGGCGGATTCATTGACATAAGTTGCGCAACCGATAACGTTGTGTTCTGTGGAACATTTGTTGGGAAGGCAAAGATTAGAGTAGGCGACGGAAAACTCGAGATAATCAAGGAAGGCACCATCAAAAAATTCCTTAAGCAGGTATATCAGATAACTTTCAGCGGCAAGTACGCAAGACCTGAACAGAATGTCCTGTACGTTACTGAGCGCTGCGTGTTCAAGCTGATAAACGGAAAAATGACCGTAATAGAAATAGCGCCCGGGATAGACCTTGAAAAGGACGTTATAAATCAGATGGGGTTTGTCCCGGAGGTTTCTCCGGATCTCAAACTCATGGATGCCGGACTGTTCCGCGAAAAATGGGGCGGACTTGCGGATGTTATTAAATAAGCGGCGACAGAGCCGGACAAAACTATAAGCTTGGAGGAAAAATTATGATTTTAGATGAAAAGCATGCTATGCTTCAAAAACTGTTCAGACAGTTTGCGGAAACGGAATTCACCAAGGAGATTCAGGATGAACTTGACACCACCGGAGAATTCAATTGGGATATGCACAAAAAAATGGCAAAATATGGATTCATGGGGGCTAAAATCCCCGTTGAATATGGAGGACAAGGCGGAGACAATCTGGCTTATTGCCTTATGGTCGAAGAGTTTGCGAGGATTTGCCCGGTGCTTTCAATATACGCAAATACTTCAAATTCACTGGGCGGCGGCCCGCTGCTGCTTGCAGGAAACGAAGCGCAGAAGAAGAAATATCTTCCGGAAATAGCGAGCGGAGATAAGATACTCGTGTTTGCGCTTACGGAACCCGGTGCAGGTTCTGATGCGGGCGGAACGACCACAACCGCAATTCAGGATGGGGACGATTTTATCCTTAACGGGCGCAAGACGTTTATAAGCGGCGCGCCTATGGCGGATTACTGCATCATTTTTGCAAAGACCGATCTCAAGCAGAAAGGCTCAAAGGGAATATCCATGTTTATTATGGATATGAAGCTCGAAGGCGTTTCCTGCGGCGCTCCGGAAAAGAAAATGGGCATAGGAGGATATCCAACCTGCGACGTTGTTATGGAAGATGTCCGCATTCCTAAGGAATGCCTTGTCGGGCCGCTGCACAAGGGCTTTGCTTTTGCGATGAAAACGCTCGACGGCGGACGTCTCGGAATGGCGGCTCAGGCTGTCGGAATTGCCCAGGGCTGCCTTGACGAGGCTGTCAAGTATTCAAAGGAGCGCAAACAGTTTGGAAAGCCCATTGCCAATTTTCAGGCGATCAGCTTCATGCTGGCTGACATGGCGACGGACGTTGCCGCGGCCAGAGAGCTCGTGTACAAGGCTGCGGAACTTAAAGACAACAACATGGACGCTACCGTGGCGTGTTCAATGGCTAAGTATTATGCCGCAGAGGCCGCAAACCGTGTTGCCTATAAAGCCGTACAGATTCATGGCGGGTATGGCTACATAAAAGAGTACAAGGTGGAGCGTATGTACCGCGACGCCCGCATATGCAGCATCTATGAAGGCACGAGCCAGGTCCAGCAGATGGTAATAGCCGGCAATCTGCTCAAATAAGCGAAGGAGGTAAAGGTAAGTGAAAATTTATGTATGTGTAAAACAGGTGCCGGACACCTCCGGCAAGGTTGCGGTGGATGAAAACGGAATCCTCGTTCGCTCATCAATGCCTACTATTATCAACCCGGACGACATGAACGCTATGGAAGCCGCGCTTAAAATCAAGGATGAGACGGGCTGTAAGGTAACGGCCGTTACCATGGGACCGCCTCCGGCGATGGGCATGCTTCGCGAACTCATTGCTATGGGAGCCGACGACGCCGTGCTGATTTCCGCACGCGAGTTCGGCGGAAGCGATACGTTTGCAACGTCGCAGATA
This sequence comes from Oscillospiraceae bacterium, assembly GCA_034926415.1. GTDB lineage: Bacteria > Bacillota > Clostridia > Oscillospirales > Oscillospiraceae > JAYFRC01. The sequence goes on along the minus strand of JAYFRC010000011.1, from coordinate 36,893 downwards.
ATTTCCTCAGCTATCATGCATCTTGGACTTGATAAAGACGACATGATTTTTTGCGGACGTCAGGCGATCGACGGGGACACGGCTCAGGTCGGCCCTCAGATAGCTGAAAAGCTTAAACTGCCGCAGATTACATATGCCGCAAATGTCAGCAAGGAAGGCGGCGCAGTTGTCGTAAAGCGGATGCTCGAGGATGGATACATGACGATAGAGATGGAGACTCCGTGTCTTGTTACCTGCATAAAGGAGCTCAACGAGCCGAGATATATGACGGTGCGCGGAATACTCGAGTGTGACCAGAAACCGATAACAGTTCTCGATTATCAGGCGCTTAAGGATGAGCCGCTCATAGACCCTTCCACGATAGGGCTTAAAGGCTCTCCGACCAATATATTCAAATCTTTCACTCCTCCGCAGAAAGGCCACGGTATCATGCTCGGCGGAGCCGATAAGGCTGCCGTGGAAGATCTGACTGCAAGACTGCTTAAGAAGCATGTTATCTGAGGGAAAGAAGGTAAATGTAAATGTCAAATTTTAACAGCGCCGCAATAGAAGAATTCAAAAACATCTGGGTGTTCTGCGAACAGCGCGGCGGAAAGCTGATGAATACCGATTTTGAACTTATCTCCGAGGGACGCAAACTGGCGGACGAGCGCGGAGTAAAGCTTATAGGAATCCTTCCGGGAGATAATGTGGACGGTATAGCAAAGGAACTTGGAGGCTACGGAGCCGATGAAGTGATAGTCCTCAACAGTCCTCTGTTGAAACTGTATACCACCGACGCTTATACGAAGGTCATCTGCGATCTTGCGATGGAAAGAAAACCCGAGGTCATTCTTATAGGCGCGTCGAATATAGGCCGCGACCTTGGGCCGCGCTGCGCAGCTCGTCTGCACACGGGACTTACCGCCGACTGTACGCATCTTGATATTGATATGCCGAAGTACATCCAGTATCTTCAGGAGAGCTCAACGCTCGACCTGACGGCTACAAAATTCAATATGGAGGACAAGAATCTAAAGATGACGCGTCCTGCGTTTGGCGGTCATCTGATGGCGACAATAATTTGCCCGCGCTTCCGCCCATGCATGTCTACCGTCCGCCCGGGAGTTATGAAGAAGAACGAATTTGACGGAAAAAAGGCGGATGCATGTAAGATAGAGGTCATTAATGCCGAGGTTTCCGAAGCGGATATATATGCAAGAGTGCGCGAGGTAGTCAAGGAAGCAAAGCAGATGGTAGATCTCATCGGAGCAGATGTCGTGGTGTCGGTAGGACGCGGAATAAGCAAGGATGTAGAGCAGGGTATCAGGCTTGCGGAAGAACTTGCTGCGGCGTTCGGGAATGGAGTCGTTGGTTCATCACGCGCCGTAGTGGACGCCGGGTGGATTAGCGCCGATCATCAGGTTGGACAGACCGGCAAGACAGTGCATCCTAAGATATATGTAGCGCTAGGCATTTCCGGAGCTATTCAGCACAAGGCCGGCATGCAGGATTCAGAGCTGATAATTGCCGTCAACAAGAATGAAACCGCGCCGATATTTGACGTTGCTGATTACGGAATCTGCGGCGACCTGTTTAAGGTCGTTCCCATGATGATAGATTCAATAAAGGCCGCGAGAGTAGCTAAATAACACTCGTATATGGTTATAAGCTTAAACGGCGCTGCGTCAAAAAATATCTTCCTCATATTTTGAGGCGCGGCGCTATTTAGGTTCTGTATCAGCATATCTGAGCCGCTTTAGGAAACGGATACTTGATTTTGCCATCTTAACTTCTTGCGACTTATTCTTTACCCCACCAAGAATATCTCCTTACTTTATTAAAAAATGCTCTACGGTCATTAAAACGCAGTAGAGCGAAGGTCAAGTGGCATACAGGCGCCATCCTGTATTTCTCCGTTTCCTAAAGGAGCGCAGATATGATAAGGGGTGTTATCATATTTGCTCGTCCATAATTTGCAAAATATCCTGAAATTTCAGCAAAAGCAAAATGCAAGAGGAGGGTTTTCATTTGAGTTTGAACGAGAATAAACCATTAATATCCAAGAAGAGTATTATCGCAATGCTTGCAGTAGTGCTGATAATGATCTTGTCTCAGATAATGCCGCTTCCGGAAGGGCTGAGCAGACAGGGCCTTGCGTCTATATGTCTGCTGCTGTCGGCAATAGTGCTGTGGATAACCGAGGTATTGCCAATGGCAATCAGCACTTTCCTGGTGGTTGTCATGATACCGTATTTCTGTCTTGTATCCGGTGACGTTAGCATTTCAGCGGCATTTGGGGTCGTATGGAAGGAGTTTGCGAATACCGTATTCTTTTTCGTACTTGCAACCTTTGCACTTACCGCGGCTGTGTCGAGCACAAATATTCCGAAGAGAATAGCGAGTTTTGTTCTCCGCTGGGCTGGAACGAGCTCAAGAAAAGTTATAATAGGTTTTACTATGGGAACGGCCATTTTGTCCGCCGTAATGTCCAATGTCCCGACCTGTGCGCTGTTTGCCAGCCTTGGAATATCCATCATAAAAGCCAACGGCGACGCAAAGCCCGGGGATACGGCTTTCGGACGGGCGCTCATGATATGCATTCCGGCCGGATCAGTGCTTGGAGGCTTCATGACGCCGGCCGGCGGACCAACAAACCTTGTCGTTATAAATTTCCTTGAACAGTATGCGGGAGTTACGGTTTCGTTTCTTGATTGGATGGTAGTGGGAATCCCGCTTGGCGTAATCGGGGTACTCATAGTTTCGCTGTGGAGTACTATCGCATTCAAGCCGGAGCCGATACGCCCCGAAGCTATTGAATCAGCCAACAAGATGGTGGCTGAGCTCGGTCCCTTTGATGCAAAGGAAAAGAAAACGTTAGCGATCATAGGTCTGATGTTCGTGTTCTGGATTTCAAGCACATGGGTGCCTGCATTCAACACCGCCGCAGTCGCACTGATTGGCATGGTCGCATTTTTCCTTCCGGGAATAAATGTCCTTACCTGGGACGACTTTTGCAAGGAAGCCGGTTGGGGAGTACTGTTTATGATAGGCGGAGTCAACGCGCTTGCTGCGGCCATTGTTTCGACAGGCGCCGCCGACTGGCTTGTCAACACGCTGATGTCGGGCGCCGCCGACTGGGCGCCGATAACCGTGTTCCTCGCGGTTTCCGCAATTTGCTGTTTCCTGCACATACTCATACCGTCTGGCCCGGCCGTTGCGGGACTCGCTACCGTGCCAATGATAGCTGTGGCAGTCAACTGCGGTATAAGCCCGGTTTATCTTGCGATGATAGTTGCGTTCTGGGGCGCTGTTACCTACATGCTTCCCATTGACGCCGTGCCGTTGCTTACATACGGATACGGGTATTACACAATAAAAGACATGGTGACGCGATCCGGTATTTTCAACTCGATAGTTATGATAATCATCGCGGCGCTTTTGATTCCCGCACTCGCTGGAATCCTCGGGTACTGACCCGGGCGCCGGAAGAATATTAGATAGCCTTCGTGCTTCAATGGCATTTATTGCAGCTGTTGGAGCATGAAGGCTTTTAATATGAGGAATGTTAAAATTTCCCTATTATCGCATTGAAACTTGCATGATAAAGTTTTTAGTATAATGCAAGTTCCGCGACATACGGGTATTTACTTTTATAAAGCAGCGCCGGAGCGTCCGGTTTTCGGATCGCTCCGGCGCTTAAAAATGTTTTATATACTAATGCAACGCAGGTTTTCTCAAAGATCGGTGGGATAGCCGAGAGGCGAGAGCTGATAGGTTATCCATTTCAGCTGAGTAAATTCCTCTATTGAGAAGTGGCTGTCTTCGCGCCCGATTCCGCTGCCCTTTACTCCGCCGAAAGGCGCGCGGCGAGAACCCATTACCGTAGTGTCATTGACGTGTACCATTCCGGATTCCATGCGGGGAGCCATTGTCATTGCAAGAGTTATGTCGTTGGTAAGCAAAGCGCTTGACAGGCCGTATTCGTTGAGGTTGCAAAGACGAAGTGCGTCCTCTGCGTCCTTAGCGCGTACAATATTTGTCAAGGGACCAAAGCTCTCATCCTGGAATACGTTCATTTCAGGAGTGACGTCGGCGAGAACGGAAGCCTCGTAGAATGCGCCGTTATGGTTACCGCCGCAGAGCAGACGCGCGCCTTTTGAGGTGGCGTCCGCAATATGCGCGTCCAGAACCTTATATTGCTGATCGTTTATCAGCGGCCCGATTATAGTATCCTGATTATGCGGATCGCCCATCTTAAGCCCCCTGGCTTTTGCGGCGAACTTCTCGCAGAACTCGTCGTAGATGGGCTCTTCCACGATTATACGGCTAGTGCACATACATATCTGTCCCTGATGGAAATATGCTCCGAACGCAGCGATAGACACCGCGCGATCGACGTCGAAGTCCTTGAGGACTATCAGAGGATTCTTTCCTCCCATCTCGAGCGTAACGCGCTTGAGATGCTTCATGCAGCCGTTGCCGATACCGCGTCCCACCGCGGTGGAACCGGTGAAGGTTATCATCTTCACGCGATCGTCATCAACAAGAGCATTTCCGACAACGCTGCCCTTGCCGGGAACGAGGTTGAATACACCGTCAGGGAATCCCGCGGCTTCACAGCATTCGGCGATTATCATACCCGCCAGCGGCGTATCGGAAGCGGGCTTGAGAATGAACGTGTTTCCCGCGGCCATGGCAAGCGCGACCTTGTTAAGCGCGAGCAGGAGAGGATAGTTGAACGGAGCGATACCTCCGACTATGCCGAGCGGAAGGTGGATATAGGTGGACATCTGGTTAGGGCCGTCGGCGGGAACTATGCCCCCGTCGATTCTGCGGCATTCGCCTGCAGCTTCGCGCCATATGTTGACGCTCTGAGCGACCTCATCCATGGCCTTCATAAAAGCGGAGCCGCTTTCTTCAATAAGGTATGCAGCGTATTTTTCGATATTCTTTTCAAGGTGGTCGGCAGCTTTCAGGAACAGCGCCTCGCGCATGTCGGCCTGCATTGCGGACCATGCGGGGAAAGCGTTGTCCGCGGACGATATGGCCGCCTCGACTTCTTCGGGCCCGGCAGTATGGACTTTGGCGACTATGGAATTGTCGGCCGGAATGATGTCGTCAATTATTTTGCCGCTTTTCGTCTCCGTCCATTTGCCGTTTATATAAAGCTTGCATTCTGTCATGATATTTCAGTCCTTTCTTAGAAATGGAAACTTATTTATCGAACGTCAGGATCGGCTTGATGACCGCGCCTGAATGAGAATCGTCAAATGCCTTTTGAATATCCTCGAACTTGTAATATTTCGTCATTTTATCTATGGGCAGGCGGCCCTCTTTATAGTACTGGACTAGCTTGGGGATGAATATCTGCGGGTTTGAACCGCCCTCGACGATTCCGGCGAAGGTGCGGCTGGGATTCATTATCATGGGCTCGGGCTTGATTTTCATCTCAAGTTCTCCAGTCACGCTTACAATGACGGCCGTCCCTTCGACGCCAAGACAGTCGATTGCCTGATTTGCAAGAGCGATGACTCCCGAACACTCAACACTGTAATTTGCGCCTCCGTCGGTAAGTTTCCTTATTTCCGCGACGGCGTCGGCGTCCTTGCCGTTGATTACATTTGTTGCGCCCAGTTCTTTTGCAAGCTCAAGGCGGGAGGGAACAGCGTCAACGCCTATGATCGTGCTGCATCCGGCAATCTTTGCCGCCATGATGGCGGACATGCCGACAGCTCCGCAGCCGAATACGGCTATGGAGGTTCCGGGTTCCGGCTTGATGCGGTTAAGCACGGTTCCGGCGCCGGTCTGGACGCCGCAGCCAAGCGAGCAAAGAGGAGCAAGATCGACGTCTGGATCGACTTTTATGGCATTGCGGGAATCCACGACAGAGTATGTAGCAAAAGCCGCCTGACCAAAGAAGGAGGAAATATCCTCGCCATTCTGATGAAGGCGTTTGGTGCCGTCTTTGTAGGTCCCGTCGAACATAAGGGGATTCATGATCTTGCACGCATAGGGATGTCCTCTGCGACAAGAAGGGCAAAGACCGCAGGAAGGGAAAGTCATGATGACATGATCTCCGACCTTAAGATCTTCAACGGCATCTCCAATTTTATCGACAACGCCGACGCCTTCATGGCCCATGATGGCCGGAAGCTGGACGGGAATGAACTGAGCAAGCGCGGCGGCATCTGTGTGGCAAACTCCGCAGGCTGTAATTTTAACGCGGATTTCCGTTGCCTTGGGCTCATCAAGCTCAACAGTTTCAAGAGAAAGTTGGTTGGTTTCGTGAGTTACCATTGCTTTGATTTCCATATATCTGCACTCCTTGTGATTATATGTTGAGGGCACAGGCAGGAAAGCCTGCGAGTGCCCTCATGTTAGATTAAGGTGAGATTAAATTCGGCGATTGTGCGCTTTATCAGCAGCGAAGCATATAGCCGCCGTCGATAACGTTGATCGTACCGGTCATCTGAGTAGAAGCGGGGGAAGCCAGATAAACGGCGAGAGCGCCGATTTCAATGGGCTCGCCGAAGCGCTGGGTAACAGCGCGGTCATTGACGTACTTGACCATATCCTTGGGGATGAACTCAGACAGTTCGGAGTTGGTGAAGCCGGGAGCGATAGCGTTGACACGGATGTCATACTTGGCAAGCTCGCAGGCCATGCAGTGGGTGAAGTGGTTGGCAGCGGCCTTTGCGCAGCTGTATCCGCTCATTGCCTGACTGAAGTTGACCATAAGGCCTGCATTGGAGGTAATGTTTACGATTGCGCCGCCCTTGCCGGCGTCGCGCATACGCTTCGCGACTTCATAGGTCATATGAACAGTGCCGTTAAGGTCGCAGTTTATGCAGCGATACCACTCGCTGAGGTTTTCGTCCATATCAAGAAGGTCGCTTATAGCGGTGACACCTGCATCGTTGACCAGTATGTCTATATTTCCAAAGGAATCATATACTGCAGCAACAGCGTTCTTGACGCTTGCACGGTCCGTGACGTCGCAGTTAAAACTCTCATACTTGCCGCCGAACTGATTTAACTCGGCAATAGACTCGGCGGCCTTCTTGACGTCGCGGCAGAGAATAGCGACGTTTGCACCGCTTTCGGCATAAGCCTTTGCGATACCGAAGCCAAGACCGCGGTTGCCGCCGGTGATGATGGCGTTTTTGCCTGCAAGAGAGAATGCACCATTCATAGAAGCAATAGAACCAGCCATTATTATAACCTCCTATTAATTATGATTAAGATTTTAGTATCTGGAAAATGTCATATATACCGGCATAATCTCATATTGCCGCGAGTCTGCCTATTATCGATTACTGAGCTGAGACTTCTTTTGCGGCCTTGCGCTTTGCAAGAATAGCGGGGCAGGTCTCGTAGTAACCGAGGGAAATGACGGCGGCGATAATGATAGCGATGCCCATGGTTATCATGGCGGTGTTCATGCCGTAGGTGTTGCCGATCCAACCGCACAGCGTAGCTCCGGCTCCAGCGCCGACGAGCTCGCCGACAAGCTGCACAAGGCCTATGGCGGAAGCAGAATAGCTGGGGTCAACAGATTCGCCGGGGACGACGGCCTCAAAAAGCGGGAATACGCCGGCGCCGCACCAGCCTATGACTGCGCAGGCGCCCATTGCGATAGCGCTGTTAAAGAAAACGATACCGAAAGGCGCTATGCAGCTGATAAGGCAGAAGATAAATATAGTGGGCTTGCGGCCTATGGTATCGCCGATTTTCGGGACGATTATTCCCCATATAATAGCGCCTACGCCGAAGCATGACATTATAACGGCCATGTGCTGAGGGTCGATACCCTTTGCTCCAATAGCGACGGGGCCGAATGCCAGAACGCAGATATACCAATAAAGAACAAAAATTCCCGCAAAGATTGAGATAAGGACGTTGCGGTTTTTAAGAACGCCGAGAGACTCCTTGAAAGTGGGTTTACTGGTGCTGGAAGCAGCGATCTGAGGCTCTTTGATGAGCCTGAAGATCATGAATGCAATGATAAGGCCGGGGCCTATCGTCAGATAGAAAGTGGCTCTCCAGCCAAAGTTTTCGCACAGCCATACGCAGATCAGCGGGCCGCCCAGAGTGGAAATCAAACCGGGAGCGACGACCTGCATGAGACCTCCGTTAAGGCCGCGACGATTTTCAGAGGACTGGTTGATAATGATGGTCTGGGCTATGGGAAGAATAGGGCCTTCAAAAATTCCCATGATGAAGCGGATGGCGATAAGAGAAGTAAAACCTCCGGCAAGGCCGGTGGACAGAGAGAACACAGAAAACAGTATGACGCAGATCATGAGCACTCTCTTTTTATTTCTTGAAATATCGGAAATCGCGGCGCCGAGATAGCCCGCAACGGACCAGGATATTGCGAATGCGGATGTTAGCACGCCCAACTGAGCAACATCCATGCTGAGATCAGGAAGAATATATGCCGACAGATTGGAAAGCGCGAATCTGTCAAACATAACAAAACCGAAGATAAGGCTGAGCGTTAGTACCATAAGGTTCTCATATTTTTTTGTATAAGTCATTATTTAATGCTCCTCCCAAATTTTTTCTCTTCTGGATTTGCAGAACTGGATTTTACCGGAGACCTTTATCAGTCGTCTCCGTCGTCGGAGAAATACCATTCGCGAGTTCCCTTGAAGACGTTGGAGTTCATCTCGTCACTTCTGAGCAGAAGCGCATCGGGAAAACGTATCATCATATTGTAATAGAAAGTTGCGATGTCGTTGGTTTTTGCGAGTTCTTCTTCGGTAGCGTCTATGTATGAACGGGTAAATTCAAAAGCTCTTCCATCGAAAGGCTCTCCCCATTTAGCGTGACCGGGAATGACTACTTCGGCGTTGAAAGCCTCAAAGCGGTCAAGCTCTTTCTTCCATTTCGCACGGCCTTTCGCACTGACCTCGCAGGTGAAAGGATGAGCGTTGCTGAAAAGTATATCGCTTCCGTAAAGCGTGGATATGGAAGGAATCCAGGTCATGGTGTTGTACTTTAGATCGCCCCAGCATTTCTTGTAAATATGAATTTCCTGGCCTTCAATGTACACGCTTTCACCTTCGAGCGGAGTCAGGGGCACTCCGTCGGTTTGAGGAATGTTGTGTTTGTTCATGCCGGCTTCGTCCTGCCAATAATCCTTTTTTCCCTGCATTTCCTTTTCAATAACAGGGATATCTTCAGGCATAGCATAGATAATCGCGTTCGGGAATGCCTGATGATAGACCTCGGCCCCAAAATAATGATCTGGGTGCGCATGGGAAATAATTACTGCCTTGAGATCTCGTCCGGACTCAATAATCTCGGCGACAACACGATATGCGTTGGCGCGGGTCCACTGGGTATCGACAACTACGGCCTCTTTCTGGCCCAGCACGATAAGAGAGCATACTGCGAAACCATAATCGTTGCTGATGCAGGTAACTGTTTCGAGTTTGCCTTTTCCATGAGCCTGTCTGCGGATTTCCATTGCGTTGTTAGAATACAAAGTCTTCTCCTCCTTTTGATTGTTGATTTGCTGCTTGCGCCGGGTACTGACTGCCCAAAAACCGGGTTATTATTGCAATAGAAGCGACCATTATGCAGAAGTACGGGGTGTTCGACGCGAAACGGCAATTTTACAAAAAGACTATTTGTGGATTCCAAACGCATTTTATATTTGGACAACTTGACAGTAAAGCAACTTTTTGTTTTGTAAAATCACTAAAAGTTTCTTTACTTACGGATGCGTTTTTGTATAATATATTCTTTGGGGGAGTATGTAAACATGCTATGAATTAAAGGAGGAGCACAATGGATTTGCAGCAGTTCAGGTATTTTTTGCAATTATGTACTGATAAAAATTTTGCTACAGCAGCGGATAATCTGTATATAACGCAGCAAGCTCTGCGCAAGTCAATCAAACGCTTGGAAATCGAAGCGGGTACGGTGTTGTTTTATAAGAGCAACGATATGATGGAGCTCACGCAGGCAGGTATGTGTATGAAAGCGCATGCGCGCGCAATAATTGATGAAACATCCGTACTTGACAAGAGCCTGCTGCAGCTTACAAAAAATGGTTCGGAAGTAATAACAATTGCTTGTTCTTACGGCATATATCCTGTCTTTGCGTTGAAATTGTTTTCGGCGTTCAAAAAAGAAAATCCGGGAATAGGACTTAATATCATAGAAATGCAGGATTCGGTCTGCGAGGACCATATCAAGAACGGCGATGTTGATTTCGGCTTTTGCATAGGCCCTAACGATTCGAATTATTTTCACATTCAGCAGATAGAAAAGTTTGATGTATGCACGATGGTAAACAGGACAAATCCGCTGTCGCAAAGAGAATATCTTGACCTTGAGGATCTGGAGGGGCAATCGCTAGCAATCGTAAACGAAAACTTCAAACTGTTTCATAATTTCCTTTCAGTATGCGAGGAGAGGGAGTTTTCTCCAAATATAGCGCTCCGGGGCGGAGACGTCATATCGGTACATAATTTCAGCAGGTTTGATAAGAATATATCTATTACGGTGGATTTTCTTGCTCATGACTTGCTCTATAACGAGCATGTAATAGTACCGCTTAACGTACCTGAGCTTACCTGGACAATAAATATGCTTATACGCAAGAACGCGGTCCTTACAAAGGCAACAAAGAAATTTATTGGCTTTGTTCACAGTGTGTATTCATAAACAAATATTTTATGTTGATTTTATGTTGAACAGAAGAAAACAAAGGTAGCCTTATGAAACAAAGTGTTTCTCAAGGCTACCTTTTTGATTAAAAAATAAAATATTAAAAATTTTTTAAAAATTGGAACGCTCGCTATATTACGGCATCGGCGTAATCAAAAAGCGCCGTCTCGCTTATATATTTTTGCTCCATCGGGAGCCATCGCTCGGAAAATAGCTTTATGTCGCGCACGCTCAGGCTTTTTTTAAGCCTGTACAGCTCGTGCTCCGGCGCTATTTTAAGCGCGGCCGTGAAGCCGTAAAGCGGACGCAGATTCGGTTGGGCGCTGAAAAGCCCCTCTGAAACTAGAAGCCTGTTCCCGCCGTCGGCGCGGGCCATTGCGAGCGCCTGCGCGAGCTGTTCTGAATCCATGGAATTTCTCCAGGTCGTGCATTCGTGCTCCGGCAGGAAAAAATCCTGAGTGTGAAACACCTGACAGTCAAAGATGCCCGACAGCAGCTCTGAAAGATACGTCTTGCCAGACGCGCGGCAGCCGTCTATCGCGAGCGCTCCGCCTTTTCCGGATGAAAGCATGGTGTCGGCGGCGCAGAAAAGCGGCATGTATTTGGCGTACGCCTCGCCTACAACGATATATGATGGACGGTACTTTTCAAGGAACGCCGCACTGTGCTCGAGCCTTGGGAAACCCGCCGCCTGATAGTTGATGAGATAGATATTCCATACGCCGGAAGAAAAGGGCAGCTCGCCGCTTTCACACATATAGCGGAGGATGTTGAGCTTGCTGTGAAAACTCTCGGCCGAGCCGCCGGCGCTCGGCATCGATGACATGCGCAAGAGCGTGTTTGCCGTAAACCCGGCTTCGCGGGCGTTTCCGAGGTTTATCCGAGCAAAGCCGCTTCCGAGAGGATCGACGAGATCGGATGCGGGAGATGCGCAGCGCATGGCGATTTCGACAGCAGCCGCGTCCGACGAGCCGCCGCCGAATTCGCTTTCATATATGAATTTTATGTAATCGCTGAGCTGAGCCGCCGGATATGTGCTGCGTATGCGGAATATGAGCTCCTTTGTCTCGTTCATGCGTGCCTTCACTTCCTTTTTTTAATCATATAATCGGGCGGTATTTTTGTCAATAAAAGCGGCTGATATATTGACAATCGGGCAAATAATGTTAAAATAGTTTTGTTATATTTGAAATGGCGATGAAGAAACGAGCCTTGTGACAAGCGGCACCAAGCGAGAAGGGGATGGTGCGAGCCCTTCGTGCATTGCGGCGGGGCGGCTATTTCCGAGCCGGCCGCGAAAACGGCACGCCCCATCCCCGATAGAGGATGACCGAGATATGCGCAAGCGCATAAATTAGGGTGGTACCGTGAAGCGTGCTTCGCCCCTATGTTTATAGGGGGCGGAGCATTTTTTGTCGCCCGCGTACCTTTGTAAAATCACATTTTGGAGGAAGAAACAACATGAAAAAATACTGCGTAAACGAGCTGCGCGAGATGTTCCTCAGCTTCTTTGAAAGCAAGGGACATCTGCGCCTGCCGAGCTTTTCGCTAATACCGCAGAACGACGCGTCGCTGCTGCTTATAAATTCCGGCATGGCGCCGATGAAGCCCTTTTTCACAGGCGAGCAGGAGCCGCCGCGCCGCCGCGTCTGCACCTGTCAGAAATGTATCCGCACCGGCGACATAGAAAACATCGGCAGGACCGCGCGCCACGGAACTTATTTTGAGATGCTCGGCAACTTCTCTTTCGGCGACTACTTCAAGCGCGAGGCAATTAACTGGAGCTGGGAATTTCTGACTAAGGTCGTCGGACTTGATCCGACGCGCCTTTATCCTTCGGTCTATCTCGACGACGACGAGGCCTACGATATCTGGCACAAGGAAATCGGTATTCCTGAGGATCATATAGTCCGTCTCGGCAAGGAGGACAACTTCTGGGAGCACGGCAGCGGCCCGTGCGGCCCGTGCTCCGAGATATATTACGACCGCGGAGAAAAGTACGGCTGCGGCAAGCCGGGCTGCGGCCCCGGCTGCGACTGCGACAGGTTCATGGAGATATGGAACAACGTGTTTTCGCAGTTCAATAACGACGGCGAGGGACACTATACCGAGCTCAAGCAGAAGAATATCGATACCGGTATGGGGCTCGAACGTCTTGCGGTAGTGTGTCAGGACGTGGACAGTCTGTTCGACGTCGATACCGTTATGAATATCACCAACAAGGTAAGCGAGATAACCGGCGCGCATTACGGCGAAAGCGATAAGCGAGACGTATCTCTTCGCATAATCACTGACCATATCCGTTCAGCGACGTTCATGATCAGCGACGGCGTGCTTCCGTCGAACGAGGGACGCGGCTACGTGCTGCGCCGCCTTATCCGCCGCGCCGCGCGCCGCGGTAAGCTGCTAGGCGTGGACAAGCCGTTTTTGTACAAGGTCTGTGACACCGTAATACATGAAAACGAAGGGCACTATCCCGATCTTCGCGAAAAGCAGGCGTATATAACCCGCGTCATAAAAGTCGAAGAGGAAAATTTTGCCAGAACGATAGACGACGGAATGAAGATATTTTCAGAAATCCTCGTCGAGCACAAGGCCAAGGGCGAGACCGTGTTTTCCGGATCCGACGCTTTTAAGCTCTACGACACCTACGGTTTTCCGATAGACCTGACGGAGGAGATGGCTGCTGACGAAGGCATGCAGCTCGACCGCGCCGGCTTTGATAAGGAAATGGAAGAGCAGCGCGTGCGCGCCCGCAAGGCGAGAGAAGCTCTCGGAGACCTCGCGTGGGCGGGAATAGACCTCGGCCTCGACAACACCCCGTCCGAGTTTGTCGGCTATACCGAAAGCGAGGCCGAGGCGAAGATACTTGCTATGGTTTCGGACGGCGAGCTCTGCTCCGAAATTCGCAAGGGCAACAAGGGAATAATTGTTCTCGACAAAACTCCGTTTTATGCCGAGATGGGCGGCCAGGTGGCAGACCACGGTGTAATAATCTGCGGTGACGCGCTGTTCAGCGTTGAGGACGTGCAAAAGGACAAGGGCGGCAAGTATCTGCACAGCGGGGTTATGACCGAGGGCAAGCTCTCTGTCGACGACGTTGTGACTGCCAAGATAGATGCCGACCGCCGCTGCGCAATAATGCGCGCGCATTCGGCTACACATCTGTTGGACGCGGCGCTTAAATCCGTGCTCGGTGAGCATGTGCATCAGGCCGGCTCGCTTGTTGAGCCCGACAGGCTTCGCTTCGACTTTACGCATTTCTCAGCGATAAGCGCCGAGGAGCTGGACAGGATAAGCTGTATCGTCAACGATGAGATACTCAAGGGTGACACCGTCGATACACAGGTGCTCCCGATAGCCGAGGCAAAGAAGCTCGGCGCGGTTGCAATGTTCGGTGAAAAGTACGGCGACATTGTCCGCGTTGTCAGCATGGGAGACGGCAAAGACACGTTCTCTATGGAATTCTGCGGCGGCACGCATCTTGACAATACCGCCAAGGTCGGTGCGTTTCACATAAAGTCCGAGGCGTCGATAGCTTCCGGCGTCCGCCGCATCGAGGCAACGGTCGGCAGAGAGTCTATTGAGCTTATGAACAACAGCATTTTGCTGCTGTCCCATCTGTCCGACGTGTTCAAGGTCTGCCCCGCGGATGTAGTCGAAAAGGCCGAGCAGGCCGTGGGTGAGATGAAGGGACTGCGCGCCGCTCTTGAAAAGGCCAGGACAAAGGAATGCATGGGTCAGGCCAAGAACTGTCTGACGGCATTCAAAGAGGTGTCTGGGCTGAAAGTCATCACAAAAACAATAAGCGACGTCGACGCCAATGCCCTGCGCCAGATGGGCGATTTTCTCCGCGATAAGGAACCCGCGATAGTCGCGGTTCTGGCCGTTGAAGGCGATAACAAGATAACCTTCCTCGCGGTCTGCGGCAAGGACGCGGTTGCGAAGGGCGTAAAAGCCGGAGAACTCGTAAAGGTCATATCCGCCATAGCTGGCGGCAGCGGCGGCGGAAAGCCGGACAGTGCCATGGGCGGGGGCAAAGACCTCCTGAAGCTGGACGACGCTCTTGCCGCGGTGGACGATTTTGTTGCGGAGAAGGCAAAATAATAATTTATTATAATCAGTAAAAAGGAGGTTCGGCAAAATGTCAGAGTGTCTGTTCTGCAAAATAGCGGGCGGAGAGATACCGTCGAAAAAGGTCTATGAGGACGAGCTTGTCTACGCCTTTTACGACATCGACCCGCAGGCCCCTGTACATTTTCTTGTGATTCCAAAGGAGCATATAGCGTCCTGCGGCGAGATAACGGCGGAAAATTCGCATATTGTTGCCCACGCGTTCGAGGTAATCTCAAAGCTGACTAAGGAAATGGGGATAACCGATTTCAGAGTCGTGTCAAACTGCGGCGAGCAGGCGGGGCAGAGCGTTCATCACCTGCATTTCCATGTTCTGTCGGGCAGGGACATGACGTGGCCTCCGGGCTGATGGGACGCTGTTGCGGGGATTCCGTTCCCGCCCGCGTGTGACTTTTGTACGCTTCCGTAGGGGCGCTTCATGAATCGCCCCTACGGATTCTATATCGAAACCTTTCGGCGCCTGTCTCCGTCCTTACGGGATATCAATTCCCGCAAGGATATTTATTTACATACTGATGGCTCCGTATGGAAACAATTGTTGCTGGAAATGTTGCCATTTGGTAACATTTTTGTGGTGATTTCAGATGGAGTTTTACCGCATAAAAGACTTGCGCGAGGACAATGACAAAACCCAGCAGGCGGTCGCGGACTATCTTAATATGCACCGAAGCGTTTACAGACGCTATGAAGCCGGTCTCCGCGAGATACCCGTATGGGCCGTCGTTAAGCTCGCGCGGTACTACAAAACGAGTACGGATTATATTCTCGGGCTGACCGACGACCCAAAGCCGTCCAAGACGGGATGAGGCCACTCGCTTTCTTTGCGTTTGCGTTTTCCGCCGGAGTTTTTGCCGTATGCTATCTGCCGGAGAAGGCGGCGTTTGCCGTTGTGCTTTCTGCTGCGGCTGCGCTTGTCGTTTTCGCGGCCGTTTCGGAAAAGGGAGACAGGCGGAGGATATGCGCCATCATTGCCGCGGCGTTTGTGGCCGGGGCACTATATTCGCGCGCTTTTGTGCTTCTCATACAGGCTCCGGCGGAGAAGCTTGCCGGTACTGATGAAACGGTGACGCTGGAAATAGCCGGCTACGCTGAAAAGAGCAGCTACCGCGACGTCGCGGATGCGTATCTTTTGACCGGAAACGGAAAGGTAAAAGTCCGGCTTTACGGCGGGAACACGCTTGAAGATCTATCTCCGGGCGATACGGTCATTACGGACGCGAAAATAAAAAGCGCGTCGGAAATACGCGGGGAAAGCATAACGTCATTTACTTCTAGAGGGATATGGCTCCTGGTTTACGCCGACGGCGACATGACTGTAACCCAAGCGGATTCCGTGCCTGTGAAATATTATCCGCTCGTGCTTGCAAAAGCCGTAAAGCAAAAAATCGGCGAATTGTACAGCGGCGACGCGGAAGCATTTATGAAGGGAATACTTACCGGCGACCGAACGGATATTTCAGACGAGCTGTACAGCGCTATGACCGAGACCGGCATAATGCACATTACCGCCGTCTCCGGCATGCACTGCGCGTTTTTGTTTGGACTTGTGCTTCTGCTCACGGGAAAACGACGCCGTATGTCGGCGCTTATCGGGATACCCGTGCTGCTGGTGTTTATGCTTATGACGGGCGCGTCGCCGTCTGTGACGCGCGCGTGCATCATGCTTATAGTGCTGTCGCTCGCGCCGATATTTAACCGTGAGAACGACTATCCGACGGCGATGGGGTTTGCGCTGTTGCTGATACTTCTCAAAAATCCCTTCGCCGCGCAGAGTGTGAGTCTCCAGCTTTCCTTCGCGGCCATAGCGGGAATACTGGCTTTCGGCTCGCGCTGCTACAGACTGTTTTGTCCGATAAGCGCCGCGAGGGAAAAGGGAAGCCCGGCGCGCAGGGTTGGTGTAAAAATATGGAAATTTGCCGCGGGCAGTTTATCCACAACGATAGGAGCAATGATATTCACGCTTCTGCTGAGCATGTATTATTTCGGCTGCTTCAGCGTCATATCGCCGCTTACGAACCTGCTCTGCCTTTGGTTTGCCTCGATAGCCTTCGCGCTCGGTATGCTGAGTGTTATTGCAGGCTTCATATTGATGCCGCTGGCTCACATTATCGCGATAATCCCGCAGATGTTTTCGGATTACATACTCGCTGTCATCAGCGTGCTTTCGCATGTACCGGAGCACGCGGTCTACGGAGCAAACCCGTATATTCTGCTCTGGCTCGTCTACGCGTATACGATGTTTGCGGGATGCCTCTTGCTGAAGGGGAGAAAGAGCCGGTATGCGGTCGCCGCAGGGCTCTGCGCAGTGTCTCTGGCCGCCGTTATAGCTCTGCCGCGCATAGAGGCGCGTAATGAAAAGATGGAGGAAATAGTCATCAATGTGGGACAGGGGGCTTCGGCGGCTTTGGTTTCAGACGGAAGCGCCGTGCTCGTGGACTGCGGAAGCTCGAACTCATGGATAGACGCGGGCGACCGCGCGGCCGACGCGCTTCAGACGCTCGGTTATAACAAGATAGACAAACTGATACTCACGCATTACCACAGCGACCACACCAACGGCCTCCCGACGTTTTTTGCCCGGGTTGAAGTGGGCGAGCTCGTATTGCCCGACATCGAGGATGACGAAGGAAGCCGCGCCGCGGTGGAGCGGGAGGCGAATGAGTACGGGATACCGATAACATACGTGAGAGATAAGACGGAATTTGCGCTCGGAAACGCCTGCGTCAAAGTATTCCCTCCGCTCGTAAGCGGAAGCGACAACGAGGAATGTCTGTCGGTGCTGTGCACCTGCGGAGAATTCGACACGCTTATTCTCGGGGACATGGAAAAGTCCAGTGAAAAAGAGCTGCTGGCTTATGAAGCGCTCCCGGCAACGGAGGTGCTGCTCGTCGCTCATCACGGCTCCAAAACTTCCACGAGCGACGACCTGCTTGATGCGCTGCAGGGAAAAGCGGGGATAATATCGGTCGGAAGCAACAGCTACGGACACCCGAACGACCGCGTGCTTGCGCGTCTTGAATCGGCGGACATGGATATTTACCGCACGGACCAAAACGGAAACATAACCGTGGCCGTGCATTGATGAAAGATTAAGGAGACTTGAAAATGGCGGCGAGAAAAGAAACGGACAGCGGAGCATTTGACCGGCTTAAAGCCGCGCTGAAAGCGGGAGAGCCTGAAAACGTATATATTTTCTACGGCGAGGAAGCGTATCTTCGCGCTCATTATCTCGGCATGCTAAGAAAACTCATCGTGCCGGACGGGTTCGAGGATTTCAACCTCCATCGCCTGGATGGACGCGTCGTGACCGTGCAGAACATTGCGGACGCGGCTGAGGCGCTTCCGATGATGAGCGAGAAGACACTTGTCGTCGTGACGGACATGGATATATATAAACTCAACGAAGCGCAGAGAAACCAGCTCATCTCACTGCTTGAGGATTTTCCGCCCTATTGCTGCCTTGTTTTCGTTTACGATGTCTTAACCTACAAACCCGACGGTAAAATGAAAAAACTCAAGGAAGCACTGTCATCGTACGCCTCGGCTGTGGAGTTCAAGGCGCAGGGACAGAGCGACCTCGTGAACTGGATATTCCGCCATTTTGCTGAGCGCGGCAAGACGATAGACCGCGCCGCCGCAGAGCATCTTATATTTATGTGCGGCACGCTGATGACGGGCCTTTTGCCGGAGATAGAAAAGATCTCGTCTTACGCCAAGGGCAAAAAGATAACGATTGACGATATCAACGCCGTGGCCGACCCGATAGTGGAGGCCGATGTGTTTGCGATGACGAACGCCATATCGCGCGGCGATTACGACGGCGCGGCCGAAACGCTCGGCAAACTGCTAAAACGCCAGGAGGAGCCGGTGCGGCTGCTGTCGCTTATCGGAGGGGAAATGCGAAAGCTCTATACCGCGCGCATAGCCATAGAAAACGGGCGCGACAGGAGCTGGCTCGTTGATATTTGGGGTATGCGTTCCGACTATCCCGCAAAGCTGCTGATGCAGTCGGCGCGCAGCTTCACGAAAAAATGGTGCCGGGACGGCGTAGCGCTCTGCCGCAGAGCCGACCTCGATATGAAGACAAAGGGAACCGACAGCGCGGATGTGCTGAAGCTACTGCTGATGCAGCTGGCGCAGAGCGCGAAGGAGCGCTGATGGATAAACCGAGGATAAAAGAGGTAATACTTGTCGAGGGGCGCTATGACAAGAACGCCCTGTCGCAGATCGTCGACGCGACGATAGTGGAGACGAACGGCTTCGGAATTTTCAGGGACGCGGAGAAGCTCGATTTTTTCCGCCTGCTCGCCGAAAAGCGCGGACTGATAATCCTGACCGACAGCGACGGCGCGGGCTTTCTGATACGCAATCACCTGAAGGGCGCGATACCGGGAGATATGCTGAAGCAGGCGTATATACCGGACGTTTACGGCAAGGAAAAGCGCAAGCGCGAGCCGGGCAAAGAGGGCAAAATAGGCGTCGAGGGCATGACGCCGGAGACGCTTATATCGGCGCTTAAGCGCGCCGGAGCGACGTTTGAGGACTTGGACGAAAAACGAGCTTTGGGTGAGCCGATTACAAAGGCAGACCTGTTTTTGCTTGGACTCGCGGGCGGACAGGGAAGCGCGGCGAGGCGCGGGGAGCTGCTGAAGAGCCTTAGCCTGCCGGAGCATCTGACGGCGAACGCCATGTTGGACGCGCTGAACATACTTATGCCGCGCGCTGAGTTTTTGGCGCTTTACGGCAAGCTTGACGTATAAAACCTCAAAGACTATAATAAATGGATATTTTACCAAGGAGTGAGAACTATGGCCGAGGAAACAAAAACGCCTGAAACCGGCGAAACGCCGGAGAGCAGGAATTTTATACACGCGTTCATCGACGAGGACATCGCGGAGGGCGGTCAGTTTCAGGGAAAGACGGTGCACACAAGGTTTCCTCCGGAGCCCAACGGCTATCTTCATATAGGCCACTGCAAGGCGCTGAGCATAGATTTCGGCACAGCGGAAAAATACAACGGAATGTGCAACCTCCGCATGGACGATACCAACCCCACGAAAGAGGACGAGGAGTACGTCGACGCGATAAAAGAGGACATACTCTGGCTCGGCTTCACATGGGACGACAGGTTTTACTACGCGTCCGACTATTTTGATAAAATGTACGAATTTGCCGAGGGACTTATAAAACAGGGGCTTGCTTATGTATGCGAGCTTACTCCGGAGCAGATGAAGGAAATGCGCGGCGACCTGACACACCCGGCCCAGAGCCCGTACCGCGACAGGCCGGCGGCGGAGAGCCTCGATCTGTTTCACCGTATGAAGGCGGGAGAGTTCCCGAACGGCGCCATGACGCTTCGCGCCAGGATAGACCTTGCCTCCGGCAACTTCAACCTGCGCGACCCGGCGCTCTACCGCATCAACCATATGGCGCACCACCGTACGGGCGACAAGTGGTGCATCTACCCGATGTACGATTTTGCCCACCCGATCGAGGACGCGCTAGAGGGGATAACTCATTCGCTGTGCTCGCTCGAGTTTGAGTCTCACAGGCCGCTTTACAACTGGGTCCGCGACCATATTCCGACTGAGGCCAAGCCCCGCCAGATAGAGTTCGCGCGCCTCGGTATAAACTATACCGTTATGTCCAAACGCAAGCTCCGCCGCCTCGTTGAGGAGAATGTCGTCAGCGGTTGGGACGACCCGAGAATGCCGACTATCTGCGGCCTTCGCCGCCGCGGCTACACACCCGCGTCCATACGCAATTTCTGCGACCGCATCGGCGTTTCTAAGGCCGATTCGACTGTCGAGTTCGGCTTTCTCGAGCATTGCCTCCGCGAGGACCTCAATATGACCGCCAAGCGCGCTATGGCCGTACTGCGCCCTATCAAGCTGACGATAACGAATTATCCCGAGGGGAAGAGCGAGGCCTTTGAGGTCGAGAACAACCCGGAACGTCCGGAGGACGGCATGCGCTCCGTCATGTTCGGACGCGAGCTGTTCATTGAGCGCGAAGATTTCATGGAGGAAAAGGTCGGCAAGTTCTTCCGCCTGTATCCCGGAAACGAAGTCCGGCTCAAGGGCGCGTACGTCGTGAAGTGCACAGGCTGCGTCAAGGACGAAAACGGAAACGTGACCGAAGTTCTGGCGGAGTACGATCCGGATTCACGCGGCGGTGATCCCGCCGACGGCCGCAAGATAAAGAGCACGATACACTGGGTCGACGCGGCTACAGCAGTAGACGCCGAAATCCGGCTTTATGACAACCTGTTCGTCGACTCGGACCCCGACGGCGAGGGCAAGGACTTCATGACCTGCCTCAATCCTGACTCTTTCGAGACGCTGACGGGCTGCAAGGTCGAGCAGGGACTGCGTGACGCGACGTTTCCGGCGGCCTTCCAGTTCATGCGCCAGGGCTATTTCTGCCTTGACAACAAAGACAGCGCTCCCGGCCGCCTCGTGTTCAACAGAAGCGTAAGTCTAAAGGACGGATTCAAAAAATAATAGCAAAAAATACAGGGCTTTCACAAAATGCGAAAGCCCTGCATTTTTGTTTTATAATTCTTTTTTTATTTGGTTTATGGCATTTTTTTCCAGACGCGACACCTGAGCCTGCGAGATGCCAACCTCGTTCGATACTTCCATCTGCGTTTTTCCGTCATAAAAACGCAGGGCTAGGATGTTTTTTTCTCGGTCGGTCAGTCGCCGTACGGCTTCCTTGAGCGCTATCTGGTCTATCCAGCTTTCGTCGGTGTTTTTTGTGTCGCTGACCTGATCCATAACGCATATCGCGTCGCCGCTTCCGTCGGAGTATACAGGCTCATAGAGCGATACAGGCTCCATTATCGCGTCGAGAGCGAAGACGACTTCCTCTCTCGGTATCCCGAGTTCGGCGGCTATCTGTTCGACCGTCGGTTCACGCTGAGTTTCGCCCATTATCTTCTCCTTGACCCGGAGCACGCGGTAGGCCGTGTCGCGCATGCTTCGGCTTACGCGTATTGAACTGTTGTCCCGAAGATAGCGCCGTATCTCGCCGATTATCATGGGCACACCGTATGTGGAAAATTTTACCGGTTGATTTATATCGAAGTTGTCAATTGCTTTTATAAGACCTATGCAGCCGACCTGAAACAGGTCGTCCGCGTTTTCTCCGCGTCCTGAGAATTTTTGTATCACGGAAAGCACAAGGCGCAGGTTTCCAGAGATGAGCTCCTCCCGCGCCTTTTTGTCGCCCTGCTTGGTTCTGCGGAGCAGGTCCATTGTCTCTTCGTTTTTAAGCCGTCTTAGCTTGGACGTATTGACTCCGCAGATTTCGACCTTTCCCTGCATCGAAACGCCTCCCACAGCAAACCCGTATTGATGACAGTATTGCCGCGAAAGGGTTGTTTTATACGCGCTCCGGCGCGCATAGGACTTACCGCGCCGCGCATATATCGTTAAGAGAAACGGAGGTGCGCATATGAGGTGCAGGTTCGGCGACTTACGCAACAAGGAAGTAATAAACATTTGCGACGGAGCCCGGCTCGGCTTTATCGACGACGTGGATATTGAAATGCCAGAGGGGAAGCTTTGCGCTGTCATAGTCCCGGGCGGGTACAGATTTTTCGGCCTTTTCGGAAGGGGAGAGGAATACTATATCCCGTGGGACAGCGTTAAGCGCATCGGCGACGATATAATACTTATCGACAGGTCGCTTCAGCGTCAGAATCCGTCGCCGCCGCCGAAAAGGAGACGAAGATTCGGATAAATGGCGCCGCCGCGGCAAAAATAAGAAAAAACAGCGAAAAACTAAAGATTTAACGCAAAAACGCCTTGCAATTTATAACTTATTATGGTATATTATTTCAGCGTAATTACACACGGCCTTAATGACTTTCGGTCGGTGCCGGGACGGATTCCCGGTTAGCCGAAGGGATGACTTGGCCGGAGGTTGCACAAACTAAATTATAATTGGAGGAAAATCAAAACATGGCAAATCAAAACGTCGTATCCATGAAGCAGCTGCTCGAAGCGGGCGTCCATTTCGGACACCAGACCCGCCGCTGGAATCCAAAAATGGCTCCCTATATCTATACGGAGCGCAACGGAATCTACATTGTCGACCTGCAGAAGACCGTCAAGAAGCTGGAAGAGGCTTATAACTTTGTCCGTCAGCTTTCCGAGAACGGCGATAGCATCCTTATGGTCGGCACAAAGAAGCAGGCTCAGGAAGCGATTAAGGAAGAGGCAGAGCGCTGCGGCCAGTACTATGTCAACGCCCGCTGGCTCGGCGGCATGATGACCAACTTCAAGACGATGCGCGGCCGCGTCGACCGTCTGAACCAACTCAAGAGAATGCAGGAAGACGGCACTTTTGATATGCTTCCCAAGAAGGAAGTTATGAAGCACCTTGGAGAGATTGCCAAGCTCGAGAAATATCTCGGCGGCGTCAAGGAAATGAAGAAGCTGCCCAGCGCGGTGTTCATCATCGATACCCGCAAGGAGCTCAACGCCATCGCCGAGGCTCATAAGCTGCACATTCCCGTCGTCGCCATCGCCGACACCAACTGCGACCCCGACGAGATAGATTACCCCATCCCCGGCAACGACGACGCTATCCGCGCCATCAAGCTGATTGCTTCCGTTATGGCCAACGCCGTGCTCGAGGGCAGACAGGGCGAGCAGATGGAAGCTGCCGAAGCTCCGGAAGCCGCAGCTCCCGCCGCAGAATAATCTAAAGAACCTTTAAGGGGGCGGGGAGTCATATCGCCGCCCCTTTTATATTGCTCAAAGCGACAAAAGAAAATTACAGGAGGAATAGCATTATGGCATTTACCGCATCTGACGTTAAGGACCTGCGCGAAAAGACCGGAGCGGGCATGATGGACTGCAAGAAAGCGCTTACCGCTTCCGATGGAGATACAGAAAAGGCTATTGAGTGGCTTCGCGAGAAGGGCGTCGCCGCTTCCGTCAAAAAGGCCGGCCGCATCGCGGCCGAGGGCATGGCTTACGCCGCTGATATCGACGGTATCGGAGTCGTTGTCGAGGTCAACGCAGAGACCGACTTCGTCGGCAAGAACGAGAAATTCGTCGAGTTCGTCAAAGGTGTGGCCGAGACTGTCGCAAAGACAAATCCCGCCGACCTCGATACGCTCATGAACGAAAAATACAACGGAACCGACCTGACCGTTACCCAGCAGCAGCAGGAGCTTGTCCTGGTCATAGGTGAGAACATCAAGGTCCGCCGCTTCGTCCGTTTCGCACAGGGCGTTTCCGTACCCTATATCCACGGCGGCGGCAGGATAGGCGTAATCGTTAATCTTGAAGTTACCGGAGGCATCGACGCTACAGAGATAGGCAAGGATGTCGCGATGCAGATTGCGGCTCTGAATCCCCGTTTCTGGGACAAATCCCGCGTTCCCCAGGACGTTCTCGACGAGGAGAAGAAGATCATGCTCGTTCAGATGGATAACGACCCCAAGATGGCTTCCAAGCCCGATAAGGTCAAGGACAGCATCGTCATGGGCAAGATCAACAAGTTCTACGCGGAGAACTGCCTGCTACAGCAGGAGTTCGTCAAGGACAGCAGCATGACCGTCGAGAAGTATATCGCTTCAGCGGCCAAGGCTCTCGGCGGCACCGTCACCTTCAAGGATGCCGTCCGCTTTGAAAAGGGCGAGGGCATCGAGAAGAGACAGGAAAACTTCGCCGATGAGATCGCGTCTCTTGTAAAGTAATCGAAAACAATAAAAAACCCGGACCTTAGCAGTTTGCTGCAAAGGTCCGGGTTTTTATTTTCCGTAATCTTTATTCCGGCGTGGACGCGGTGAACGCGACGCTTTTGGCTTCGGGGAGCAGCCCCGCGTCGGCGTAGATACCCATCAGTTTTTTGCCAACGGCGCGTATGCTTCGGGATTCAGCGGTCTTTCTTCCGTTTTCGGAAAGAGAGGGAAGCGAGCCTGAAAGCAGTCCGGAAACCGCGGAGGTAAAGCCGTAGACGTCCCGCGCCTTGTACACGTCACGCCCGTTTTCAAGCCAGCCCGAATACACTGGGATGTCGCGCAGAACCGTGGGCGTGCCGCAGGCGAGAGCCTCGAGAACGACTATGCCCTCGGTCTCCTCGTGACTCATAAATGCGAAAATGTCCGCGCCACAGTAAGCGTCACGCAGCTCGTCTGCGCTGATGTAGCCGAAAAAGCACAGATTCGACGGCGCGTAATTGATGGCGTCGCGTATGTTTTTGGGGACGAGCCTCAAATCGGTGCTTCCAAACCAGATGAAGCGCACAGAGGGCAGACTCCGCGCGAGCGCGACAAAATCGGGAAGCCCCTTGCGCGCCATGAAATGCCCGACCGAGATTACTACCTTCTCATCTGCGCCTATGCCTAAACGTGCTCTGAAAGCCGCGCCGCGCTCGCGGCTAGGCGCGAAGAAATCGGTGTCTACGCCGTTCGATATGCTGTAAATAGGCCGTTTAACGCCATATTCGAGCAGCAGGCTCTTCGAGTACTCTGTCGGCGTGAGCACAATGTCGCCGAGGTTATAGCAGAATTTTATCCAGCTCTTAAATTTCGGAGCAAAATAATTTGAGCCGCGGAAGGAGTCGCGGAAATCCTTCTCGGTCGAGTGACCGTAATATACGACCTTTTTTCCCATGGCGCGGGCACGGAGCGCCGCAAGCACGGAATCGGGAAAGACGGTGTTGATATGTACGATACCGGAGGGCTCGGACCAGCTTTTCGCCGTATTTATGTCGACGGAGGCAAGCATCGCGCGTTGATGAAGAACAGCTTGTCCGACGCCGCTTTTTTTGACGATACCAAAGCCGCCGTCGTAAATAAAAACAGACATACATTATCCTCCTATCAAGGGAACTATATGTTCCCAAATAAAGGCCAGGCACAGACTGTACATGGCGATGGCGAAAGGTTTGCCGAGCAGGATTATCGGAACGAACTGCCGCCACTTCATCTCGGTCGTCCCGGCGAGATAGCATAGAAAATCGTCCGGCGCTACGGGGAGAAATATTGCCACGGTGAAGAGCTTTGTGAATTTGTTTCCGCTGCTTGTCCACGCCTCGTATTTGTCTATCGTTTTCTCAGAGAACAGCCTGGACAGAAGCGGCTTTCCGCAGCTCCTCGCGATCGCGAAGGCGAGTATTGAGCCCGCGCATATGCCGATGTAATTGTATAAGAAACCCTTGATGGGGCCAAACAGTATCACTCCGACAAGACAGCCGATGCCGCCAGGGAGTATAGGCACTACGACCTGTACGGCCTGAAACAGTATGAACAGCAGCGCGCCGAATATGCCGCAGCCGTCGATGTAAGCACGCAGCGCATCCTCATTTGTCAGCACGCCCGTGCGCCAGCCCCAGATGGAGATAAAAACGCAGGCAGCAAGCCCAATTAAGGGCATCCAGCGCAGCGCGGGATAAACAGCGGTCTTCGTCATGCCGCTGCCCCAGTTGATCCGCGGCGTCCATGCGCCTCTATCTCATTCCTGTAAAGTGCCGCAATGCGCTTTGCAAAGAGCTCGGAAGAGAATTTTTCGGCTGAGAGTGCGGCCGCCGCGGACATTTTCGCACGTTCTCCGCGATTGGCTGCAAACCATTTCGCTCTCTCGGTAAAATCGCCGATGGAATTGTACTGCCAACCATTTTTGCCGTTTTCTATAACTCCGGCAAGGCAATCGTCCCTGCGGCAGAGCGCAGGGGTGCCGGAGGCCAGCGCCTCGATATATGTAAGACCCTGCGTCTCGCTTGTGGACGCGCTGACAAACAGGTCGCCGAGCCTGTAATAATCGGCAATCTCCGACGGCGGTATCATTCCCGTAAACACGGTTTTCTTTTCGACGCCAAGCTGCTGGGCGAGAGATTCTATCTCCGCGCGGCTTGGGCCGTCGCCTACGAGGAGCAGCGTGACGGAGCTGTCTTTCAGCGCGGCAAGACCGCGAAGGAGCTCGGATATGTTCTTTTCATCGGCGATTCGTCCGACCGACAAAAGCACCGTGTCGCCGGAAGGTATGCCGAGCTTCCGCTTCAGCTCAGCCGAGCGCTCAGGCGAGCCGCCGTGGAAGCGCGCGAGGTCTAGCCCCGTGGGTATGACGCACACGGGGCGCTTCACGCCGTAGCCAAGGAGAAGCGTCCGCACCTTTTCCGTCGGGGCGACGACGCAGTCGGTGTGCCTGGCCATCCAGCGCGAGAACAATGCGACGCCACGCCGTCCCCATTTGACGCTCGGCGAAAAGTAGTGCGTATAATTTTCATATACCGTGTGATATGTGTGTATGAGAGGCACGTCCAGCTCCGACGCGATTTTGCGCGCGATAAAGAACGTGCTGAATTCACACTGGGAGTGAACCACGTCCGGGCCCCATTCGACGATGTCGCGTATAAGGCGTTCGGCCGGCGCCGTGCGGAACCTCGCTCCTGGGTATATTCTCCCGGCTCCGGCCGAACCTATATATGTGACTCCGCCGTCGCAGAAGGAGCGGGCGGAGGAAGAGAGCGTAAGCACGCGCACATCGTGGCCGAGCGCATTCAGCTCGCGGCGCAGATTGACAACAGAAGCAACTACGCCGTTTACCGCGGGTAAATACCAATCGGTTGTTATAAGAATTTTCATTGCTATGTACTGTCCCTTCAATTTCAAGTGTATTACTGTATTAGGTGTATTAGAACAGTAATACATATTTACGGATTTGTCAATATTTTTTCGGAAATTTTCTGAAATATCCGACTGGCATATATAACGGAGAAGGTGATGAAAATTCTTCAAAACGCGAAAAAAGCCGGGCTTCCGTTCATTCGGAAGCCCGGTTCGGAAAATATATGTTGTTTTCAGTCAATGGTGCGGATCCAGCCCTTGGGCGCCTCTATGCGGCCCATCTGGATTCCGGTAAGGGTATCGTAGAGCTTCTTGATTGTCGGACCCATCTTCTCCATGCCGCTCGGGAAGCATATCTCATTTCCGTGGTCGACTATCTTGCCGACGGGGGAGATGACGGCAGCCGTGCCACAAAGGCCGCATTCAGCGAAGTCCTTGACCTCGGTGAACTCGATCTCGCGCTCTTCGGCTTCGAGTCCTAGGTATTCCTTGGCGACGTACATGAGACTGCGGCGGGTTATTGAAGGCAGGATGCTGGGCGACTTTGGGGTAACGACCTTGTTGTCCTTCGTGACGAAGATAAAGTTTGCGCCGCCGGTCTCCTCGACCTTGGTGTGGGTGGCTGCGTCAAGGTACATATTTTCATCAAAGCCTTCTTCGTGGGCGGTAACGATGGCATAGAGGCTCATGGCGTAGTTGAGGCCGGCCTTGACGTGTCCCGTGCCTCGGGGAGCCGCGCGATCGAAATCGCTGACGCGAATGGTGAGAGGCTTAGCTCCGCCCTTGAAATAGGGGCCGACGGGGGTACCGAACACACGGAACTGGTATTCGTCTGCCGGCTTGACCCCGATGACGGCGCCTGAACCGAACATGTACGGACGCAGATACAGCGTCGCGCCGGAGCCGTAGGGCGGGACATAGGCTTCGTTGGCGCGGACGACTTTGTCGATGGCATCAAGAAAACGCTCGACCGGGAACTGCGGCATCTCGAGGCGTTTAGCGGTGTTGAACATACGCTCGGCGTTGAGGTCGGGACGGAATACAACAGTATGGCCGGACTCGGTGGTGTAAGCCTTCATGCCCTCGAAACAGGTCTGGGCGTACTGGAGAACGCCGGCGCACTCGCTGATGGTAACAGTGGCGTCGCTTGTGATGCAGCCATCGTCCCACGCTCCGTGCTTGTAGTTGGATACATATCTCTTGTCGGTCTGTATATAGCCGAAGCCGAGATTGGCCCAATCTATGTTTTTCTTTTCCATACTTATTGCTTCCTTCCAAGTAAAATTACAGGTAATTATAATACCGAGGTAAAGTCGTGTCAAGTAATCACAGCGGGCAAAAAAGTCAAAAAATGCCGATTATATACGGCCAAAAGCGGCAAAGCAAAACTTGTCAATACCACCGTTTTGTGGTAACATAAACTAACTATAATATACCCATGAGGAGAATGACGTTGAGCAATTATATATCTAATCTTGTTCAGCTTATAGACCTGTCGAATCTGCAGAGCATAATCATCCGCGTCGTAGCGGTGCTTCTATGCCTATCCGTGCACGAGACGTGCCACGGTCTCGCGGCCTACGCGCTCGGAGACCCGACGGCCAAGCAGCAGCACCGGCTGTCGCTCAACCCGATTCGCCATATCGACCCGATAGGCCTTATAATGATGTTTATAGCCGGATTCGGCTGGGCAAAGCCGGTTCCGGTGGACATGCGCTATTTCAAAAACCCGAAGTCCGGCATGGCGATAACCGCGCTGGCCGGGCCGGTCTCCAATCTTCTTCTCGCGTTTATACTGCTCGTCCCTGCGGGCTGGATGATGGATCACGCGGCGGCGACGACGCTCAATATCGCCATTTTCAGATTCCTCTATTCCTGCGCGTATTTAAGCGTCGGCCTCGGAGTCTTCAATCTCATTCCCATACCTCCGCTTGACGGATCCAAGATTCTCGCGGTGGTGCTTCCAGACAGCACGTACATGAGGCTGATGCGGTACGAGCAGTATGGATTTTTAATAATACTGGCTATAGCGTTTCTCGGCGTGGGGCAGGGCTTTCTTGCCTACGCGATACAGGCGGCTTTCAAATGGCTGAGCGCGCTCGCCGGGTTTTGAGGAGGGAGGACTAAAATGGACAGCCCCATATTCAGGCTCACAGGCGTCGTTCACGTCAGAGAGGAAGAGGCGCTCCAGGATTTTGTCGGCCCCCTCGACCTGATACTGTACCTGCTCAGCAGGAACAAAATGGAAATACAGAACATACAGATTTCGCTTATCCTCGACCAGTACCGCGAGTATATCGAGCATCGCAGAAAGCTTGACCTTGAGGTAGCGAGCGAGTTTGTCACCATGGCCGCGCACCTCGTGTATATAAAAACGCGCATGATACTTTCGATTGAGGACGAGGAAGCTCAGAGCGAGATGAGCGACCTTATACGCTCCCTCGAGGAGCGCAAGCGCAGCGAGGACTATGCTAAAATAAAGGACATTGCCGGAAAGCTGGCCGTGCGCGGGGAATTCGGGCGCGATATAATCACAAAGCCTCCCGAGCCTGTCGAGCGCGGTAAGATATACGAATACGACCAGGAAAAGGCGGACCTCGTCTTAGCGCTTCAGGACGTGCTTGACCGCGCGGGAGAGCAGGCTCCGCCGCCGCTTTCAGCTTTCGACGGAATAGTGATGCACGATCCGTATCCCGTTCAGGGCAAGGCGAGCGAGATAGTCTCGCGAATAATAAAACATGGTATGACGCGCTTTCTGCTTCTGTTCCGCGGGAACAAAAGCAGAAGCGAGGTGGTCGCGACGTTTCTCGCCGTGCTCGAGCTATGCAGGGCGAGGGCGATAAAGCTCGCCGGAAGCGAAACGGACTGCACCGTATCAGGCGGCGAAAACCTCAGCGAAAATATAACTTTGTAAAGGAAACGGTATGGAAACAAACGAAACTAAAGAGATTGAAGCCGCGATAGAGGGAATACTGTTTGCGTCGGGCGAGCCGGTCGAGCTGGATCGCATATGCCTCGCTCTTGACATGGACAAAGAGACGGTTCAGACTACTCTGTCGCG
This sequence comes from Oscillospiraceae bacterium, assembly GCA_034926415.1. Lineage (GTDB taxonomy): Bacteria > Bacillota > Clostridia > Oscillospirales > Oscillospiraceae > JAYFRC01. Next base: position 6,447 of record JAYFRC010000011.1, on the reverse strand, counting down.
GCTTGAGGATTATTACGCGTACGAGCGCCGCGGCATACGCCTTGTGCAGATGGACAGCCAGTATCAGTTGGTTTCCTCGCCGGACCACGCCGAGGTGATACGCAGGGCGTTCGAGATAAGAAAACCGGCGAAGCTGTCCCAGCCGACGCTGGAAGTCCTTACGATAATTGCATATTATCAGCCGACCACGCGTGCCTATATCGACCAGATACGCGGCGTGGACAGTGCTTATACCGTCGGACTGCTGCTTGACCGCCGCCTTATAGAGGAGTGCGGCAGGCTTCAGGTTCCAGGAAGGCCGAGACTTTACCGCACGACTAAGGATTTTCTCCGCGCGTTCCATTTGTCATCGCTTGACGAGCTTCCGGCCATGCCCGGAATCGAGCAGGACGGCCAGATGCGTCTAGGAGACGACGGACAGATATCCGCGCCGCCGGTACCGTCGGCAAAAAATGGCGAGGATAAGGATTTGAATGAAACGGAAAACTACGACGCGCCGTTTTCGTCCTCATCGGACGGGACTGACGAATAAAATCCGCACGGCAAACGGACTTTGAAGGGAGGCGGCGGCACTGCTTTATGTAATATTTCTTATAATTGCGGCGCTCGTTGCTCTTTTGCTGTCATTAAGCGTCGGTGTGCGGGTGCTGTACGACGAAAAACTGTTTTTATGGGTCCGTGTCGGGCCGGTGAAGATACAGCTTATTCCAAAAAAGGAAAAGCAGGCCGGGCCCGGAAGGGCAAAGAAAAAAAGGCCGTCTGAAAAGAAAAAGGCCAAACAAAAGAGAAAACACGGTGCTGAAGATATAAAAACGCTTATATTCGATATACTGCCTTCGGCCAAACGCGCGCTTGCGAAGGCCGCCGGAGGTCTGCGGATAGACTATTTGCGTCTTAGCCTCGCGGTCGGAGGAGAAACTCCCGCAAAGGCCGCTGAACGCTACGGAAAGGCGAACGCTCTCGTGTGGACGATAGTTCCTATCGTCGAGAACGCGGCGCGGATAAAAAAGCGCGATATAGACATATCGCTAGATTACGAAGCGCGGGAGACAAAGGCGTCGGGCGAGATTGTTCTGCACATCCGGATGTATACAGGTTTTTCTGTCATGGCGGCGGCTGGAATCCCGATAATGAAAGCTGTATTTAAGTTTTTAAAATCTGGAAAAATAGTTGATGAGAAAAAAGAAAAAAATAAAGATAAGGCAGCATGAAGAAAGGAAGTCGTACAAATGGATAACAAGCATCCTGTGAGCGAGCTGATGGAGACGACCATGGAAAAGATACGCGCCATGGTGGACAGCAATTCTATTGTCGGTCAGCCGATAACCACGCCCGATGGTGTGACTCTCATACCGGTGTCGAGATTAAGCTTCGGCTTCGGCAGCGGCGGAGGAGACTACGGCAAGGGTCCCACAAAGGATAATTTTGCCGGTGGAAGCGGCGCAGGAGTCGATATAGCTCCAGTGGCTTTCATCGTTATCAAGGACGGATACACCCGCGTCCTGCCTGTCGGCGCGCCGCCATCCGGGACCATAGACCGCATAATCGACATGGCTCCCGATATCGTGGATAAAATTGGCGCGCTGTTAGACAAAAAAGAGCAGGAGTAAAAGGTTATACTAAGGTCACCGTGAGGTGATCTGATGAAATTAAAGCGACTGCTCGCACTAGCGCTCATATGCGCGGCGCTTGCGACGCAAAGCGCGTTTGCCGTGGAGACTTCCGCGGCCTCGGCGATACTTATAGAAGCGGACAGCGGACGCGTGCTGTACTCAAAAAATGCCGATGACGAGCGGCTCATAGCCAGCACGACAAAAATAATGACAGCCATCGTCGCCATAGAAAACGGAAACAGCGACGATGTAATAACGGTGGATGCTAAGAGCGCGAATACCGAAGGCTCGGCCATGTACCTGACCTCTGGCGAAAAAGTGAGCCTTGAGACGCTGCTTTACGGACTGCTTCTTTGCAGCGGCAACGATGCGTCGATGGCGATAGCGGACGCCGTGGGCGGCGGAGTTGACAACTTCGTCGCCATGATGAACGCAAAGGCGGCGGAGCTCGGTATGACTCATACTTCGTTCGCCAACCCGAGCGGGCTCGACGACGAAAAACAGTATTCGAGCGCATCCGATATGGCGCGTCTCGCTGCCTATGCCATGAAAAACTCGACTTTTGCGCGTATAGTGTCGACGCAGAGCATAAGCATAGGCGGAAGAACGATGACGAACCACAACAAGCTGCTCGAGATGTACGGCGGCTGCGTCGGACTTAAGACGGGCTATACCAAAGCTGCGGGCCGCACCCTCGTTTCCTGCGTGGAAAGGAACGGCATGACGCTCATTGCCGTAACGCTTCGCGACGGGAACGACTGGGACGACCATATTGCGCTGTACGATTACGGTTTCGGAGCGTACAGTGAAACAGAGCTTGTATCCGCCGGAGAGAGCGTGTCGGTGCTCCGTGTTGACGGCGGCGTTCTACCGTCGGTATCCGCTGTCGCGGACAGTTACTTTTCTTATCCCCTCGCGGCGGACGAGCACATTACGCGCGTAATAAGCCTTCCGGACAAACTTGAAGCGCCGGTGCATGCCGGGGACGAGATAGGCGAGATGCGCTTTTATCTCGGCGAAAACGAGATAGGCAGCGTCGCGCTCGTCTGCGGCGGAAGCGTGGATGCGGCGACACGCGTAAATATTAAAAAAGACGACGGAGGGGAAGGTATCCTTGAGCGCATACTGCGTATGCTCCCGTTCGGAAAATAAGATTGGTGAGGCTCGTTTGGAAGAGAGAATACAGAAGATACTTTCGGAAAAAGGTGTTTGTTCCCGCCGTGCAGCCGAAAAGCTGATAAAGGACGGCCGCGTCAGTGTAAACGGCAAAACAGCTGCAATAGGCGAAAAAGCAGATCTGGATACCGATGCAATATGCGTCGACGAAAAGCCGCTTCCGCACTCTGCCGAAAAAATATATGTCATGCTCAATAAACCGCGCGGCTGCGTCGCTACAGCTTCCGACGAAAAGGGGAGACGCACCGTGACGGAGCTGACGCGCGGCTGCGGCGGAAGAGTCTATCCCGTCGGCCGCCTCGATATGGATTCCGAGGGGCTGCTCCTGCTCACGAACGACGGAGATCTCACGAACGCGCTGACGCATCCGAGCAGCGGGGTCAGAAAAGTCTACGAGGTACTCGTTTCCGGCGATGCGGCCGCCTCGCTTTCGCCGCTTCGCGGTATGACGGAGCTCGAAGGCGAGAAAATATGTCAGCCTAAGGTCGACATAATAGGGAAAGAGGGCGGAGGCGCGGTGCTCCGCGTGACGATACACGAGGGCAAAAACCGCCAGGTGCGAAGGATGTGTTCCGCTGTCGGACTCAAGGTGCTTCGGCTTTGCCGCGTGCGGGAGGGGACGCTCGCTCTTGGGGATCTCGCTCCTGGCAAATGGAGATTTTTGAAGCCAGAAGAAGTTCTTGTGCTAAAAAAAGAAGTAAATATTTGAATGCAAGCGCATTTTGCGGGACTGAAATGCATGTTTCGCAGAATGCTCTTGCATTTTTGCAGGATATCCGTTAAAATAAATCAGATATAAAAAAAGGAGCGGGAAATATGCAAAAGGACGTTCTTTCTATAATTCAGACAAACATGAACGGTTTTTCAAAGCGCCAGAGATATATAGCCAATTACATACTCGAAAACTACGACAAGGCGGCTTTTATGACTGCCAGCAAGCTTGGCAAAGCCGTTTCCGCCAGCGAGTCGACCGTCGTTCGTTTTGCGGCGGAGCTCGGCTACGACGGGTATCCGAGTATGCAGAGAGCGCTGCAGGAGATGATACGCAACAAGCTTACGTCGATACAGCGTATAGAGGTCTCAAACGACCGCCTCGGAACTAGCGATATGCTTTCTACGGTTCTTCAGAGCGATATTGAGAAGCTGCGCATGACGCTCGACAGCCTCGACCGCGCGGCATTTGAAAGGGCGGTGGACAGGATCACTTCGGCGAAGAAGATATATATTCTGGGCCTCCGCTCGTCTACTGCTATTGCCGAGTTCCTCGGATTTTACTTCAACCTTATGTTCGACAATGTCGTTTTGCTCCACACGACGTCCGTCAGCGAGATATTCGAGCAGGCGCTGCACATCGGAAAGGACGACCTTTTTATCGGCATCAGCTTTCCGCGCTACTCAAGCCGCACGGTCAGCACAATGCAGTTCGCGTTCGACCAGGGGGCGGATGTCATGGCAATAACCGACAGCGAGACGTCCCCTCTTTGCCAAATTGCGGACATATCGCTGTTTGCCAAGAGCGATATGGTCTCGTTTGTCGATTCGCTGGTAGCGCCGCTGAGCCTTACGAACGCGCTCATTGTCGCCGTCGGGCGCAGGAATAACGCCGACATCTCGAGCACATTCGAGCGTCTCGAGCAGATCTGGAGCGAATACGGAGTTTATGAGAAGGTCTTGAATGACTGACGATATAATTATTGTGGGCGGCGGAGCGTCCGGAATGATGGCGGCTGTTACCGCCGGAGAAGCCGGCGCGTCCGTCGTTCTCCTTGAAAAGATGGAAAAGCCGGGACGCAAGATAAACATTACCGGCAAGGGCAGATGCAATATCACGAACGACCGTCCCGCGTCGGAGGCGCTCGCAGCCGTGCCGGGAAACAGCCGTTTTCTGTTCAGCGCGTTTACAAAGTTCGACAGCCGCGCCGCCATGGATTTTTTCGAAAAGCATGGGCTGAAGCTTAAGACCGAGCGGGGGATGCGCGTGTTTCCGGCGTCGGATTCCGCTTATGAGGTCACCGACACCCTCCGTGCAGCGATGAAACGCGCTGGCGTCCGCGTCGCGCATGCGACGGCGGAGGAAATAATAGTCGAAGACGGCCGAGCCGTTGGCGTAAAATGCAGGGGCGGAGAATATCACGGAAAGGCCGTCATACTGGCTGTCGGAGGAGCCTCGTATCCGGGTACAGGCTCTACTGGCGACGGCTACGCCATGGCTGAAAAGGTCGGGCACACGGTGATAGCGCCGAGACCGTCGCTTGTCCCGCTCGAGTGCGCGGAAGCCTGCTGCGCCCAGATGCAGGGATTGTCGCTCCGCAATGCGGCGCTGACCGTCAAGAACGCGAAAAACAAAACGGTTTACGAAGATTTCGGCGAGATGCTGTTCACGCATTTTGGCGTCTCCGGACCAATGGTACTGTCTGCCAGCGCGCATATGCGCGATTTTGGAAAAGACAGCTACAGGCTTATCATCGACTTAAAGCCGGCTCTGAGCGAGGAAAAACTCGACGCGCGCATACTTCGCGACATTTCGGAGCAGAGCAACAGAGACTGTTCAAACCTGCTTGCCGGGCTTGTCAATCATTCAATGGTTCCCGTCATAGCCGAGCGCGCGGGCATACCGATCGATGAAAAGGCCAATTCCATGACCAAAGCGCAGCGCCGGGCGCTTATCGACGCCCTCAAGCGCTTTACGCTTACCGTCACTGGCACGCGCCCGCTGAGCGAGGCGATAGTGACAGCCGGAGGCGTAAAAACGTCGGAAATAGACCCGGCGACCATGGAGTCAAGAAAAGTTAAGGGACTTTATTTCGCGGGCGAACTTATCGACGTCGACGCGTATACTGGCGGCTTCAATCTCCAGATAGCTTGGTCGACAGGCCGCGCGGCCGGGCTTGCCGCGGCTGAAGCCGTAGCGGCAGAAAAGCGTCCGCAGTAGGATGCCGCAGGGCGCGCTTTGCTTTGCCCGCCATACGCAAAAGGAGAATAAATCTATGCCTCAATTTCATGCCGTCGCCATCGATGGACCAGCCGGAGCCGGCAAGAGCACTCTTGCAAAGCAGGCTGCGGCCGCTCTGTCGTTTTTGTATGTGGATACAGGCGCGATATACCGTTCCGTCGGATGGTATATGAAAGAAAACGGAATATCCCCCGACGACGCAGCTGCAGTGGCAGCGGCGCTGCCGGATGTGAAAATAGAACTTTGCCACGGCACCGACGCGCTTCAGCACATGCTTGTCGGAGGCCGCGACGTTACGGATGAGATACGGCTTCCAGAGATGTCGCGCTATGCCTCAGCGGTGGCGGCGATACCAGCGGTGCGTAAGTTCCTGCTCGAGATGCAGAGAAGCGCCGCGCGGAAAGGCAACGTGATAATGGACGGCCGAGATATAGGCACGGTGGTACTGCCGGACGCGGATGTAAAAATTTTCCTTACCGCCTCGCCGGAGGCGCGCGCGCGCCGCAGATGCGAGGAGCTTTGTCAGCGCGGTACGCCGCAGGACTACGAAGAGGTGCTCCGCGATATGCGTCTTCGCGATGAAAACGACAAAAACCGCGCCGCCGCGCCGCTTAAGATGGCGCCTGATGCCGTTCTGCTTGACACTTCCGCGCTGGATTTTGCGCAGAGCGAGGCCGCGCTCATAAAAATCATCAAGGAGAAGAT
>JAYFRC010000085.1:0-12638 GCA_034926415.1 Oscillospiraceae bacterium | reverse complement strand
GCCGTATGACGATAGATATTGAGGACGGCGTGATAAAAGACATAAAGGTCATAGGAGGATGCGGCGGAAATCTGAAAGGCATATCGGCGCTCGTTAAGGGAATGAGAGCCGAGGACGCTGTGGCAAAGATGAAGGGCATACGCTGCGGACTTAAACCGACATCCTGTCCCGACCAACTGGCGCGGGCGATAGAGGAAGCAATTGGAAAATAATGTGAAATAAAACGAACGCCCGCGCTTTAGCGCGGGCGTTCGTTTTATTTCAGTAATTCATCTATCCGGCTTTCGCCGAAGACTGCTATGCCGGCGGCTTTGAGAACCTCGGCGCAGACGCCGTCTCCGCCGATGAGCGTTCCGGAAAATGCGCCGTCGTATATCCTCTCGCTGCCGCAGGACGGGCTTCGCTCCTTGAGTACGGCGCATTTGCAGCCGTACAGGCGCGCAAGGCGAAGCACCTCGTCCGCTCCGCGCTCAAAATAGTCAGTGACGTCCGCGCCGCTTTTAGTCAGCACGAGCTCGCCGAGCCTTTCTGCAGGCTCGCGCGGGGTAGGAAGCCCGCCGAGCGTTTCGGGACATACGGGTATGACAGTATATTTTTCCATAAGCTCCGCAAGATGCGGCGATTCGACAATCTCAGCGTTATAACGGCAGCGCGTGCCCATAAGGCACGCGCTCATAAGTATGGCTGGTTTCATTACGTTTCGTCGTTGAAGAACTTATCGTGAACGACCTTGACGGCGCGGTTGGCGTCAGCCTCGTCGATAAGCACGGAGATACGGATCTCAGAGGTGGATATCATCTGGATATTGATGCCGGCCTCGTAAAGAGCCTCGAACATTGTAGCTGCGACACCCGCGTGAGTCATCATTCCGGCGCCGACAAGAGAGACCTTGGCGACGTTGGAATCGGCGATTATGCTGTCGTAGCCGAGCTCGGACTGATGCTCGCGAAGAACATTCTCGGCTTCTTCGAGGCTCGTCAGCGGGCAGGTGAAGCTGATATCCTTGGTCTCGCTGCGGCCGACGGACTGGAGAATGATGTCGACGTTGATATTCGCGCGGCTCAGGATGGAGAAAACCTTGAACGCGACTCCGGGCTGGTCCTTAAGACCGACCAGAGAAAGACGCGCGAAATTTGTTTCCTTTGCGACGCCGCCTATGTTTGTCTTTTCCACTTTTACTACCTCCTTGACTTTCGTGCCGGGAACATTTTTCAGGCTGGAAAGAACTTCAAGATTGACGTTATACTTCTTTGCGAGCTCGACGCTGCGGTTGTGCAGCACCTGCGCGCCCTGGGACGCGAGTTCGAGCATTTCGGAATATGTTATCTCGTTGAGCTTGCGGGCGTTTGGAACGATGCGCGGGTCGGCGGTGTAGACGCCGTCGACGTCGGTGTATATCTGGCAAAGGTCGGCGTGGAACACGGCCGCAAGCGCGACCGCGCTCGTATCGCTTCCGCCGCGGCCGAGCGTTGTGACGTCTCCGAATTTGTTTATGCCCTGGAAGCCCGCGACAATGACGATATTGTGCGTATCAAGCTCGGACTGGATGCGCTCCTGATTTATCTTTTTTATACGCGCGTTGCTGTAAGTGCTGTTGGTCTGTATCCCAACCTGCCACGCGACTAGAGAAACGACGGGAAGCCCCATCTTTTCAAGCGCCATGGCGCACAGGGAAATGGAAATCTGCTCGCCCGTTGAAAGCAGCATATCCATCTCACGCTTGGACGCATGATCGTTTATCTCATTTGCCTTTGCTATAAGATCGTCGGTCGTGTCACCCTGAGCGGAAAGAACGACTATAACGTCGTTTCCTGCCTTATAGGAATCGGCGATTATTCCAGCGACGTTGCGTATACGCTCAGCGTCCCTGACTGAAGTGCCGCCGAATTTCTTAACAATCAGTCCCATAGTTATCCATGTCTCCTCGTTATGAAATGAAAAATCGAGCCTGCGGTATATGATCCATCCGCGCCCGTTTGTCCCGGACGCAGCGGTGCCGTACCAAAGTCATCTTATGCCGCGTTATCCGAGTACGCGAATCAGCTTGGCGCCGGGAATATGCCAGATGGCTTCCCTCGCGCTTTCGACGGACATTGCGGGAGTTATGCAGGCGCCGCTTCCGAGAACCTCGCAGCCGGGAAAAGCCTTCTCAAGCTCAGCTCCGCGGCCTTGGGCGCTCACGAAGCATCGCATGATTATCGTGCCGCTGTCGGCGACAAACTCGCTTCCGCCGTCTTCCCAGTCGAAAGTCTTGCGCGTTTTCCGATGCTGCGCCGCGTCAATGACGTCGGCCAGGACGGCGCTGGCCGTGGGCAGCTTTCCGGCGCCCTGTCCGTAAAACATCACGTCGCCAACAACGTTGCCGCGTACGAGCACGGCGTTGAATACTCCCTCCACCGAGGCTATCGGGGAATCCAGCGGAACAAGGTGCGGGGCGACATAGGCGGAAACGCGCCCGTCGGCGCGTTTTACGGCACGGCCGAGCAGCTTTATAGCATAGCCCGCCTTTTCCGCGATGCCGACGTCGCTGAGACTGATGCCGCTGATGCCCTCCGTCGGGACGCTGACCGGGTAGACGTGGCGTCCGAAAGCGAGAGAGGAAAGTATGCATATCTTTCGCGCGGCATCGTGACCCTCTACGTCGTCGGCTGGGTCTTTTTCGGCGTAGCCCTTCGCCTGAGCCTCACGGAGCGCATCCGCGAAATCGGCGCCCTGATGCACCATGCGGGTGAGGATATAATTCGTCGTTCCGTTGAGTATGCCGCATATCTCCTCTATCTCGTTGGCAGCGAGACACTGGTAGAGCGGACGGAGAATGGGAATACCGCCGCCGACGCTCGCTTCAAACAGATAGTTCACATTCTTGCCTCTGGCAAGGCGGAGAAGCTCATACCCGTGCGATGCGACCAGCTCTTTATTCGACGTTACGACGCTTTTCCCAGCGGCGAGCGCGCGTCTGCTGAAATCGAGCGCTGCTCCGGTGCCGCCCATGGTCTCGACGACGACCGAGACCTCGGGGTCGGTTTCGATGACTCCGAAATCCTTTGTAAAGCGGCCGACGTACGGGCTCGCGGGAAAGTCGCGGATATCGAGGATGTATTTGACGCGTACGGCGTCGCCAGCGCGTTTTGAGATTATTGAATTGTTCATTTCTATGACGTCGGCCACTCCCGCGCCGACCGTACCGAATCCGAGGACAGCAATGTTTATCATCGTATCAACCTGCCAGAATTTCAAATTTTATTATTTCCCGCTCGGAGATGATGCGTTCCACCATCTCGTCAAGGGCGACGGTCATGTCAGACGTCTCGGCCGATATGGTCACGGCCGCGCAGCCGTTCGTCGGGATGCTCTGATTTATCGTCAGTATGTTTGCGCCGGAGGCGGCAAACAGGGACAGAACGGTGGACAGCACGCCGGGCTTGTCTTTCAGCAGAGAATAGAAGGTGATGATGCGGCCCGAGCGCATATTGTTGAACGGCTGAACCATGTCCTTATACTTGTAGAAAGCGCTGCGGCTGACCGCGGCGCGCTTTGTCGCGTCGCCGATGGTAAGGGCCTCGCCGGTCTCGAGCATCCTTTTTGCCTCGGCCACGCGAAGAAATACCTCGGGAAGAGCTTTGGCGTCGACGATGTAAAATTTAGGCGATGTGCTCATCTTTGTCCACCCCACAAAAGCATTTGTTTTTGTATAGTGGCTATTCTAACATAGTGAAAATTGAAATGCAATACCAAACCCGGATTGGATGTGACAAAAATATTTTCCTCGCTAAAGTGCTAAATTTTACTTAGAGGGAAGCAAATTGTTTGTTGAATTTTATACACATTTATTTTTATTTCTTATTACCGCTTTACACGGCGGTGCGTTTAAGGTATTGTTTAATGTATTATTGACAACAGATTGTGTTGCAAAGGCAACAAGATTTGAACGAAGGAGATTGGCTGCTGATATGAAATACCAGAGCATAAATTTGTTCGATGGAATAACGACAGAGGACTGCGACAGGATGCTGACCTGCTTCGGAGCCTACGAGCGAAGGTTTTCCGGGGGAGAGGTTATCTGCGATTTTGAAGAACCTTCCGGGAGCATCGGTGTGATACAGTCGGGGAGAGCGGAGCTGATACGCATCGACGCGTTCGGCAGCCGCACGATACTTGAAGAGCTTGAGCCGGGATCGCTGTTCGGAATGGCTTTTACCTTTTCGGACGTGTGCCGCGACAGTATGAATGTAGTATGCACCGCGGACTGCGTAGTTCTCTATATAGACTACTGGCACGTTACGCACGAGTGCTCCAACCTCTGCGCCCATCACAGCGTGCTGCTACAGAACCTTCTGCGGCTCATGGCCGAAAAGGCGTTTTCCATGAGCCAGAGGATAGAGGTGCTGTCGCGCCGGAGCATCAGAGACAAGCTCATGTGTTATTTTTCGATATGCTCGCTCAGAGCGGAAAAGCCTGAGTTCACGCTGCCGTTTTCCATAAGCGCTCTGGCAGATTACATATGCTCCGACAGAAGCGCCATGATGCGAGAGATGAAGAATATGCGCGAGGAAAGGCTTATCGAGACGAACGGACGCAGAGTGCGGCTGCTCAGCGTGCAGGAGGCCTGACCGATGGCGCTTGTGACGCTGGGACAGATGGTCCAGATGTTCATAATGATAGCAATAGGCTGGCTGCTCTTTAATCTGAAGATATTCAACGCAGACATGAACAGACGGCTGACGACCCTGCTGCTTGACGTTACACTGCCGCTGATGATACTTCACTCGGTCTTCGAACAGACCGGCGCGAGGGAGACGGGGCGGGTGCTGTACGCTTTTGCCGTCGCCGCGGTGCTTTTCGCCGTGCTGCCTCTGCTGTCTATGGCGATAGTAAAGCTGCTGCGGATGCCGAAGGGCACGCAGGGCATGTACGCATTTATGATGACCTTCGCCAACGTGGGCTTCATGGGTATGCCGCTCATAAACTCAATTTACGGCTCTGAGGGCATGCTTTACATGGTCGTGTTCAACATAGTATTCAATGTCTTCGTTTTCACGGTCGGCGTGTGGCTAGTCTTTTACGACAGGGAGGACAAGTTCACCATAAGCGCGAAACGTATGCTGAGCCCGACGCTCATCGGCTGCGTCATCGCCGTGGCCGTGTATTTTACAGGGCTGCAGCTGCCGTCGCCGGTCGAGAGTGCGATTGGCACCGTCGGAGCGACGACGACTCCGCTCGCAATGATGATAATCGGCTCGACGCTCGCGTCTATGCGCTTTTCGGACGTATTCGGCGGCTGGAGGTCGTACGTCTTCTGCGCTATAAAACAGTTCGCGCTGCCGCTCGCCGGCTGGTATGTGCTCGGCGCCCTTATCGGCGACGAGCTGATACGCGACATCGCGTTTTTCATGCTGGCGCTTCCGGCGGCCAATATCGCCGTCATGTTCGCTACCGAGTATCAGGTCAATGAGTCGATGTCGGCGAAAAACGTATTTCTCACAACGATAGCCGCGCTTGTGTCGATACCACTGCTGGCGCTTATCTGCTTTTGAAAAACCTGATAATATGAACCCCGCCTGCGCAGCAGAAGCTTCGCAGGCGGGGTTTTGCAGCTTCGGCCCTCACAGAGAGTGGCGGATACTGCAGCCGCAAAATATTATAAATACCAAAACGGAAATAAAAATACCGCGCCATTGGCGCGGTAAAAAATATGTTGACAAACATTTGGTAAAATGGTACAATAAATCGCTTATAAGTTTGGAGAGAGCGACAGAATCCCACCTCTATCCATTCGTTACTTTAGCACTATCGGCCGCAATAATCAATAGGCATGTGGGAAGAAATAGCCAACGTACCCGGGCGTGTCAATTTTGCAAAGAGAACAGAATCTATCCAATGCAGCCGTCGGGCGTTAAAAAACGACGGGGAAAATGAAACGGAGCGTGATTTGAAAGATGAAGGATAAGTACTACGGCAAAACCCTTCGTAAGAATTTCGCAAGGCATGAAGAAATAATGTCCATGCCTAATCTTCTGGAGATACAGAAGAAATCTTACAAGTGGTTCCTGGACACGGGCCTTCGCGAGGTGTTTGGCGACGTCGGAGCGATTACCGACTTTGCAGGGAATCTTGAGCTGACGTTCATCGATTACAGCATGAACGAGGCGCCCAAGTACGACGTGGAGGAATGCAAGGCGCGCGACTCAACGTACGCGGCGCCGCTGAAAGTCAAGGTACGCCTTCGCAACAAGGAGACCGAGGAGATAAAGGAGCAGGAGATATTCATGGGCGATTTCCCGCTCATGACTCAGGCCGGCACGTTCGTTATCAACGGCGCGGAGCGCGTCGTCGTGTCGCAGATAGTCCGCTCTCCCGGAGTGTACTACGGCAAGGAGATAGACCTTAAGACGGACGAGCCGCTGCTCACCGCCCAGATCATCCCATACCGTGGCGCATGGCTCGAATACGAGACCGACGCATCGGGCGAGTTCTGGGTCAGAATCGACAAGAACCGCAAGCTGCCGATCACCTGCCTGCTCCGCTCGATGGGCCTTCGGACAGACTCCGAGATACTCGACAAGTACGGGGACGACCCGCGCATAGTCACGACCATAGAAAAGGACAACTGCAAGACCTATGAGGACGCAATGTGCGAGATATACCGCAAGCTGCGTCCGGGCGAGCCTCCCACGGTGGACAGCTGCCGCACCCTGCTCGACAATCTGTTTTTCGACCCGCGCCGCTACGACCTTTCGATAGTCGGCCGTTATAAATTCAACAAAAAGCTTGCTCTGTGGCCCAGAATCCAGGGACACAAGCTGATTCTTCCGGTCGCGAATCCGATGACAGGAGAAATAATCGGCGAGGCCGGACAGGTCGTGACGAACGAGCAGGCTCAGATGTTCGACGCTGTGGGCGTCAACGAAGCCGTCATAGACGCCGACGGCAGAAGCGTCAAGGTGTTCTCGAACCACATGGCCGACATGAAGAGCTATGTGGATTTCGACCCGCTCGAAAAATGCGGGATAAGGGAGCGCGTGCGCTTCGAGGTGCTCAAGGAGATAATCTCTCAGTTCAAGGGCGAGGAGCTTATAGAGCAGTGCAACCTGCGCCGCGACGAGCTCGTTCCGAAGCACATCATCATCGACGATATTTTCGCGTCCATAAATTACATGAACGGACTCGCCATAGGCCTGTCCGTCAAGGACGATATCGACCACCTGGGCAACCGCCGCCTGCGCTGCGTAGGCGAGCTGCTGCAAAACCAGTTCCGTATCGGATTTTCGCGCATGGAGCGCGTCACACGCGAGCGCATGACGATACAGGACCTCGACATCGTCACACCGCAGAGCCTTATAAATATCCGTCCCGTGACCGCGGCGATAAAGGAATTCTTCGGTTCGTCACCGCTGTCTCAGTTCATGGATCAGACAAACCCCCTCGCCGAGCTTACGCACAAGCGCCGTCTTTCCGCACTCGGACCCGGCGGTCTGTCGCGTGAGCGCGCCAACATGGACGTCCGCGACGTGCATTACAGCCATTACGGACGCATGTGCCCCATAGAGACGCCTGAAGGCCCCAACATCGGACTTATCTCCTACCTCGCGACCTACGCCAGAGTCAACGACTACGGCTTCATTGAGGCGCCGTACCGCCGCGTCGACCACAAGACCGGAAAGGTCACCGACGAGGTCGTTTACATGACGGCCGACATGGAGGACAACTACAACGTCGCGCAGGCCGCCGAGCCGATGGACGAAAACGGCTGTTTTGAAAACGCGCGTATAACCTGCCGCTACCGCGACGAGATAATAGAGGTCGACCGCGAAAACGTCGACTACATGGACATATCGCCCCGCATGATGGTCTCTATCGCGACCGCGATGATACCGTTCCTTCCGAACGACGACGCAAACCGCGCCCTGATGGGCGCGAACATGCAGCGTCAGGCAGTTCCGCTGCTCCGCCCCGAGGCGCCCATCGTCGCCACCGGCATGGAGCACAAGATATGCATAGATTCCGAGATAGCTGTCCTCGCTGAGGGCGACGGCGAGGTCGCCAAGGTCGACGCGAAAAACGTTACCGTCAGGTACGACAGCGGCGAGATAAAGGATTACCGCCTGACCAAGTTCCTGCGCTCGAACCACGGCACCTGCATCAACCAGCGCCCGATAGTTTCCGTCGGAGAGCGCGTACACGGCGCGGGCCTGAACGCGGAAGGGAAGCCGCAGGACCCGACGGTCCTTGCCGACGGCCCCGCGACCGATCAGGGCGAGATAGCCCTCGGCCACAATATCCTCGTCGGATTCATGACCTGGGAAGGCTACAACTACGAGGACGCAGTGCTCATCAACGAGCGTCTCGTCCGCGAGGACGTTTACACCTCCATCCATATCGAAGAGTACGAGATGGATTCCCGCGACACGAAGCTCGGCCCCGAGGAGATTACCCGCGACATCCCGAACGTCGGCGAGGACGCGCTCAAAGATCTCGACGAGCGCGGCATAATCCGCATCGGCGCGGAAGTCCACGCGGGCGACATACTTGTCGGCAAGGTCACGCCCAAGGGCGAGACCGACCTCACCGCCGAGGAGCGTCTGCTCCGCGCCATATTCGGCGAGAAGGCGAGAGAGGTCCGCGACACGTCGCTCAAGGTGCCCCACGGCGAGAGCGGCATAATAGTGGACGCTAAGGTCTTCACACGCGAAAACGGCGACGACCTCAACCCCGGAGTCAACATGGTCGTGCGCGTTTACATCGCTCAGCGCCGCAAGATACAGGTCGGCGACAAGATGGCCGGACGCCACGGAAACAAGGGCGTCGTCTCGCGCGTCCTTCCGCAGGAGGATATGCCTTTCCTGCCGGACGGAACGCCGCTCGACATAGTCCTTAATCCTCTGGGCGTCCCCTCCCGAATGAACATCGGGCAGGTGCTCGAGGTTCACCTGGGCTACGCGGCGCATCAGATGGGATGCAAGGTTGCGACGCCTATCTTCGACGGAGCGACGGAGCAGGATATCCACGATATGTTCATCAAGGCGGGACTCGACCCCGACGGCAAGAGCTGGCTTTACGACGGCCGCACCGGAGAGAGGTTCGACAACCGCGTTACCATAGGCTACGTATACTTCCTCAAGCTGCATCACCTTGTCGACGACAAGATACACGCACGCTCAACCGGCCCGTACTCCCTCGTCACTCAGCAGCCGCTGGGCGGCAAGGCGCAGTTCGGCGGACAGCGCTTCGGCGAGATGGAAGTCTGGGCGCTCGAGGCTTACGGCGCGGCCTACACGCTGCAGGAGATACTGACCGTCAAGTCCGATGACGTGACGGGACGCGTAAAGACATACGAAGCCATCGTCAAGGGACACAACGTCCCGCAGCCAGGCGTGCCCGAATCCTTCAAGGTTCTCGTCAAGGAGCTCCAGTCGCTTTGTCTCGACGTGCGGGTCCTCGACAGGGACGGCGGAGAGATAAAGCTCAAAGAGGACGAAGATGCGATGGACACGTTCAACCTCGCGCGTATGGACGCCGAGGACGACCGTTCGCGCCGCTACTTTGCGGACGACGCGGAGATAGAGGCCAGCGGATTCGCCATCGAGGACGCCGACGAGGAGTCGACCGACGACAAGTCGGGCGACGACAGCAACGACGAAACGTTCACCGACTGATAAGGAGGAGTAGCGGCATATGGCTGATAATGAAATGACTACAAGCACAAACATAGCTTTCGACGCCATCAAGATCGGCATCGCTTCACCCGAGATGATCCGCGAGTGGTCATACGGCGAGGTTAAAAAGCCTGAGACGATAAATTACCGTACGCTCAAACCCGAGCGCGACGGACTTTTCTGCGAGAAGATATTCGGCCCCACGAAGGACTGGGAGTGCCACTGCGGAAAATACAAGAAGATACGATACAAGGGTAAGATATGCGACCGCTGCGGCGTCGAGGTAACACGAGCCAAGGTTCGCCGCGAGCGCATGGGCCACATCGAGATGGCCGCGCCCGTATCACATATCTGGTATTTCAAGGGCATCCCCTCCCGTATGGGACTTTTGCTGGATATTTCTCCCAGAATACTTGAAAAGGTGCTCTACTTTGCGGCATATATAGTGACTGACCCCGGCCAGACGCCGCTAATCAAGAGCCAGATACTCTCCGAAAAAGAGTACCGCGACATGCGCGAGAAGTACGAGGACGATTTTGACGCCGGAATGGGCGCGGAATCGGTGATGAAGCTGCTCCAGACCGTCGGACTCAACAACGACGAGAGCCGCAGAAAACTCGAGCTTCTGGCGAAAAAGCCCGAGGAGCCGACCGGGGCCGAGAAGACCGAGCTTGAATCGCTCGACGGCCTTATCCGCCTCTCCGAAGAGCTCCACGCGGAGCTCAAGGAAGCGTCGGGTCAGAAGAAGGCGCGCATCGTCAAGCGTCTCGAGGTCGTGGAGGCGTTCCGCCTCTCTGGCAACAAGCCTGAGTGGATGATAATCACCGTGCTTCCCGTGATCCCGCCCGAGCTTCGCCCCATGGTGCAGCTCGACGGAGGACGCTTCGCGACGAGCGACCTGAACGATCTCTACCGCCGCGTCATCAACAGAAATAACCGTCTCAAGAGGCTCATAGAGCTCAACGCGCCCGACATCATCGTCCGCAACGAGAAGCGCATGCTTCAGGAAGCGGTGGACGCGCTTATCGACAACGGCCGCCGCGGCCGCGCCGTGACCGGCGCGAACAACCGCGCGCTCAAGTCCCTGTCCGACATGCTCAAGGGCAAGCAGGGACGTTTCCGTCAGAACCTGCTCGGCAAGCGCGTCGACTACTCTGGACGTTCCGTCATAGTCGTCGGCCCGGAGCTCAAGATATATCAGTGCGGCCTGCCCAAAGAGATGGCGCTTGAGCTGTTCCGCCCCTTCGTCATGAAAAAGCTGGTCGAGGACGGCGCCGCCAACAATATCAAGTCCGCAAAGAAAAAGGTCGATAAAGGCGATACCGCGGTCTGGGACGCGCTCGAATATATCATCAAGGATCATCCCGTGTTCCTGAACCGCGCGCCTACGCTGCATCGCCTCGGCATCCAGGCATTCGAGCCCGTGCTGGTCGAGGGCCGCGCGATAAAACTGCATCCGCTGAACTGCACCGCGTTCAACGCCGACTTCGACGGCGACCAGATGGCCGTTCACGTACCGCTGTCCGCAGAGGCGCAGTCCGAGGCCCGCATACTCATGCTCTCCGCAAACAACCTCCTGCGTCCGCAGGACGGCGGCCCCGTCACGGTTCCCACGCAGGACATGGTGCTCGGCGCATACCACCTGACCTACGTCCGCGAGGACGAGCCGGGCACGGGCAAGGTCTTCTACGACGAGGATGAGGTCATGATGGCCTATGAGAACCACATCATCGGCGTTCACGCGCCGATACGCGTCCGTGTCCGCAAGGAGCTCGACGGGAAGATGTGCGAAAAGCTCGTCGACGCCACCGCCGGCCGTATAATCTTCAACGCCAACATACCGCAGGATCTCGGGTTCGTCGACCGCGAGGCAAACAACCGCGAGCACTATTTTGATTATGAGATAACTTATACCTGCGGCAAAAAGCAGCTCGGACCCATCATCGAGCGCACCATCGAAAAACACGGCTTTACCGTCGCGGCCGAGGTGCTCGACAAAATAAAGTCCATCGGCTACAAATACTCCACCAAGTGCGCCCTGACGATTTCCGTCGCCGACATGACCGTGCCCGCAGTCAAGAAAAGACTGCTCAATGAAACGGAGCAGCGCGTCGTCGATATCGAGGACCATTACAAGATGGGCTTCATGACGAACGACGAGCGCTACCGTGCGGTCGTCAAGGAATGGGAAAAGACCACCGACGACGTGTCCAACGCCCTTCAGTCCGGACTCGACAAGTTCAATCCTATATTTATGATGGCTGACTCCGGTGCGCGTGGTTCCATGAAGCAGATACGTCAGCTCGCCGGCATGCGCGGACTGATAGCGAACACCGCAGGCAAGACCATCGAAATACCAATCAAGGCAAACTACCGTGAGGGCCTGTCCGTCCTTGAATATTTCATTTCTTCAAGAGGCGCCCGTAAGGGCCTGGCCGACACCGCGCTTCGTACCGCGGATTCCGGCTACCTGACGCGTCGCATGGTCGACGTTTCGCAGGATGTCATAATCCGCGAGGAGGACTGCGGTTACGACAAGGGCATAGCCGTTTCTTCCATAATCGAGAGCGGTCAGGTCATAGAGAAATTCGAAGACCGTCTGCGCGGACGCTATCCAGTCCACGACGTCATCGACACGGACACCGGAGAGGTGCTCATTTCAAGCGAGGCCATGATGATGCCCTCCGACGCCAAGGTGCTCGAGGGGCACAACTGGAAGCAGTACCGCACGGAACTCGCCGAGAAAGCCAAGGCGGAAAAAGGCGGCAAGGCAAAGGCTGACGACGCCTATTACTTCTTCAAGAAGGACGCAGGAGTTATGCCCGAGGTCGAGATACGCACCGTTCTTACCTGCCACGCCAAGAGCGGCGTTTGTTCCAAGTGCTACGGCATGAACCTCGCTTCCGGCCAGCGCGTCGGACCCGGCGAAGCCGTCGGCATCATTGCCGCGCAGTCCATAGGCGAGCCCGGCACGCAGCTTACGAT
>JAYFRC010000074.1:0-45701 GCA_034926415.1 Oscillospiraceae bacterium | reverse complement strand
TCTATCGTCATACGGCGCGAGCAAACTCCGTGCGGAGTATATTCGTATTTCATGAAAAGCTCCTTTTTATTTTTATAAGGCATAATTGTACTATATTCCGTTTCGTTTGGCAAGCACAAAACAAATCCCCGGCGCGCTGAGCGCGCCGGGGTAAATCGCCGCTAAATGCGACGCCTGTATTCCGTTTTAAGGTTTTGCCGGGACAACAATGTGCTTTTATGCACTGCGTCCCTTTCTCTGGAGCACGAGCCTGTCTGCTATCATGGCGATGAATTCGCTGTTCGTGGGTTTGCCCTTTGTGTTGCTTACGGTATAGCCGAAAAATTTCTGGAGTGTCTCCAAGTCTCCGCGATCCCATGCAACCTCTATCGCGTGGCGGATTGCGCGCTCGACTCTCGACGGAGTTGTCGAATAACGCTTTGCAACCTCGGGGTAGAGCACCTTTGTCACCGCATTGATGACGTCCATATCGTCGACCGCTATCAAAATTGCCTCTCTCAGATACTGATAGCCTTTTATATGCGCCGGAACGCCTATCTCATGGATTATAGACGTTATCATAGTCTCGAGCGCCGCGTCCTCGTAGCGCACCGGGCGCTCCTCGTCCCCGTCCCCTGCGGCGAGACGCACGCGCGTCATAAGTGATTCGGTGTCGCATGGCTTCGGCATATAATAGCATACTCCGCGTCCCATGGCATCGCTGACGGCTTTATCCCCGATAAAGCTTGAGACCACCATTGTCTTTATCCCGCTGTCCGCTAGTTTGTCCAGCACCCCGAGTCCGTCGAGTCCCGGGAGTACAATATCGAGCAGGAGCACATCCGGTCTATTTTCCTGCGCTAGCCTGACAGCCTCGTTCCCGTCTCCAACGGAAGAGACTACCTCGAACTGTCCCGACGCCTCAAACGCCGATGCAATAAACGTGCGGAATTCGTCGTTGGCGTCCGCCAACATGACCCTGATTTTCCTCATGTCCATGTCTTATCCTACCCCTTATTCGATTTTTGCTGTGCAACAAAGAGCTCTGTGCCAACATCATTAAGGTAGCATAACGCGACAGAATATGCAATAAAAAGCTGGCATTTTATGGCAAATTTCGTTCGACAAATTTCTTAAAGTGTGACATAATCGGGGGTTTTTGGCATTTATGATGCATTTTCTGTCACATTCGGTAAAACCTCGTCAAGCATGTTCGAAATCAATATGCCGTACCCTTCGGCGGGGTTATTCACAAGAACATGTGTCACCGCTCCGACAATTTTCCCATTCTGTAGTATCGGACTGCCCGACATACCCTGGACTATCCCTCCTGTTTTTGCAAGGAGTCCTGCATCAGTTATGCGTATCAACATATCGCGCCCGTCTCTGGCGTCGGGCATCAGCTTCAATATTTCTATCTCGTATTCTTTTGTCTCGTCCCCGTCGATGTTGGAGAGTATAACCGCCTTTCCGGTGTGAACTTCGCCGTCAGAGGCCACCGGAACGGCCTGTCCGTCGCAGAACGCTCCGTCGGACGTGCCAAAAACGCCGAAGCTAGTATTGCAGGTTATTGAGCCCATGACGTCCCCGGAGTTTATATCGCCCTTAAGCTGTCCCGGAGTTCCAATTTTCCCTTTCTTTACAGCTGTTACCGTGCTGTCAAGTATGCTTCCCGACGAAAGCGGCATCAGCAGCGAGGTATCCATGTCTGTTATACCGTGGCCGAGAGCTCCGAACACGCCCGTATCCTCGTCGTAAAAAGTCACCGTGCCTATTCCGGCCATGCTGTCACGCACCCACGCGCCAAGTCTGTATTCCCCGTCGCCATCGCGCGCAGGAACCGCATTGACGCTCATAGTCTTGCCGTTTCGCGTATATTTGATTTCCATCGGCGCTCCGGTGCCCTTTGAAACGGCTGCCGCAAGCTGTTCCGCAGTTTTAAGCTTCTCTCCGTCCGCGCTTACGATGAAATCGCCCACGCGAAGTCCGGCCGTCTTGGCCGGCGACTCTTCACCGCCCACCTGACTTAGCTCAACGACAAGCAATCCTTCGGAATACATCTTTATTCCGACCGTCTGTCCGACCGGTACCACGGCCCTTATAGACCGCGAGGCTTCGGCCGCTCCGTCGTCCGCGGCTGCGCTCTGGCACATCGCGCAGCATAGCAGCAAAGCGATTCCGCAGCGCGCGGCAATTTTTGGAAATTTTTCCCTATTGCTTCCCTTTTCATCCATCTGATCGCTCCTTTCATTTTTGTCCGCCGCTTGGCGGCTACATTACTATTTCCGTTTGGGAAGCAATGCGGCGGACTAAATTTAGGAACGCGTGCCGTTTTATTTTGCCACAGCGCGGCGCGGCGCGGTATTTCTCAAAAATACATGAAAATATTTTCGCTTTTTCTATTATTTCATAAAACGCGCAATGAAAACGAGGAAAAATCCGAGAAAAAAGCAGAAAAAAACAGCGCGGAAAATCCGCGCTGTTTTCAAAACTTTTTCAATTTTTTCGGATTAATAATCCTTTTTTTTGAAAATTTCAAGAATATCGTTGAAGCGCTTTTCGTCCTCTGGATCCTCTGTCTTGCCGGGCTCCTCGGACGCAAGCTTCAGCAGCCTGTCGCCCTGCGTCTCGGCCTTTTTCTCCCCCGGCTTTTCCGGTTCCGCAGTCTTGGCTTCGACCTTTTCTGCGGCCTTGGTGAACGGCGTCGAAGTGACGGGAGGTTTATTATCGTCAAATCCGGTGGCGATAACGGTAACCCTTATCTCGTCTTCAAGAGTTTCGTCAAAGGTAGCTCCGAAGATTATGAGCGCTTCGGGATTGGCAGCCTGCTGGACCAGCGTCGCCGCCTGCTCGACCTCCTCGAGACCTATATCCATTGAGCCTGTAACGTTGACGAGAACGCCCATGGCGCCATCTATCGAAGTTTCAAGCAGCGGAGAGGAAATAGCCATGCGCGCCGCTTCCTCGGCCTTATTTTTGCCGGAGGCGCGTCCAACGCCCATATGCGCAAGCCCCGCGTTCTGCATTATAGACGTGACGTCCGCAAAATCGAGGTTTATAAAGCCCGTGTCGTTGATAAGGTCGGAGATGCTCTGCACCGCCTGGCGCAGCACATCGTCCGCTATCTCGAACGCGTTGGCGAAAGTTATCTTCTGGTCGGTCGCGTGCTTGAGCCGCTCGTTGGGGATTATGACGAGGGAATCAACCTTCTGGCGGAGATCCTCGATGCCCTGCTCGGCCTGCACCATGCGCCTGCGCCCTTCGAACGCGAAAGGCTTCGTAACGACACCGATGGTAAGTATGCCTGCCTCGCGCGCGACGTCCGCCACTATCGGCGCTCCGCCTGTGCCGGTGCCGCCGCCCATGCCGGCGGTTATAAACACCATGTCGGTTTTTTCAAGCGCCTTGGCTATCTGGGCGCGGTTTTCCTCCGCGCTCTTGCGGCCTATATCGGGATTAGAGCCGGCGCCCTGTCCGTGCGTCAGCTTCTCGCCTATCTGTATTTTGTATGTAGCGCTCGATACCGAAAGTGCCTGCTTGTCCGTATTTATGGCGACGAACTCGACGCCCTTTGTTCCGCTTTTTACCATGCGGTTTACGACATTGTTGCCGCCGCCGCCGACACCTATGACTTTTATGCTGACAACGCTCTCGGGGCCTGCATCCAACGAGATTGGCATTGTTTTTCCTCCCTTATCCGCCCGTACAACGAGTGGTAGTCATTCCTTATCTGAAGGGGTATTCCCCTCAATATCGTGTATTTGTTTTATTGTATTACGGTTTCGTCTCACCGTCAATAGTTCGCGCCGGATTTCTCCGAAGTTTTGAAACAATCTGGTACCGAAAACCACCACCGCGGCGAGGTAGAGAGATATGCCCAAACGCTCACCTATATACGTAAGGAAAACCGCTATCGCGCCGTTTCCGATGGCTCCCGAGATAAAAAGGTCAGGCTTGAATCGGTGCCTCAGCCTCGCGTTTATTCCGCCTGCGGCAGCGTCCATGGCCGCGAGCAGCACAACGGCCGCGTATATGGAATACTGCGCAGGTATGCTCCACGGCATCAGAAAGCCTGCTATAACACCTATCAGCAGCCCCACAAGTGCATACATTATCCGGCCGCCTCCGTTTCTTTTTCAAGATCCTGCTCCGTAAGCGTATGCGCGTATTTATACTCAATACTTCCGCTGTACGCAGGAACAAGTATATCGTCGAGCTGAGTTACGTCAACCTGTATCGACCACTGCTTCAGCACGTCCACCACTCCGTTTCGCATCATCAGTGCGTTGAACATCGTATCGCTGTCGCCTATGGCGTCTATGACGAACGGAGCCGAGGTGCGCGTTCCGTTTATCGTGACTACAGAGCCGCTGCAGCGCACCTCCGACGTGGCGAGAATACGGTTTCCGTTCAGCGAAAGCGCCTCCGCGCCCGCGTCGCGGAGCTCGTTTATTACCGACAGGATGTCGCTGTCGTGTATGAGATAATCGGCCTCGTCGCCCGTTGTGTCGGCGGCCTTAGAGTCGTTGAGAACGACCTCTACGCCCTCTCCGGAAACGTCGGTCAGCCCGGCTTCCATCTCGAGCTCGCTTATGCGCGCCATCAGTTCGTCGTTGCTTTCATCGCTGCTGGCGGCATCGCGATAGATGGCGAGCTCCTTTTCAAGGCTTTCTATCTGCGTCTTCTGCTTCTCGTTGCTCTCCCGCTCTTCATTGAGCAGCTCCTGAAGCGTCTGGGCGCGCGTCGTATTAAGGCTATCCGTGGTGCTGTTGGCCCTGACGCCTTTGAACTGCATCGCGAAAAGCAGTCCGAGGATTATACATACGACGCTTATCGATACCTTGCCTCCATGTCTGTTAAATTTTTCCATTTTTTGGTTTTTCTCCTTAAGGTATATAGTGAGCCTCGCCGTCTATTGTGAGGTCTATAGTACCCTTCTGATTATCCTCGAGCTGTTCTATTATGTATTTGAGATTTTCAAGACGCGTTGAAAAATCAGCCCCGCGCTTCATCTTCACCGTAAATCTTCCGGAGTATTCTATGGAAATATTTGACAAATCAGAAATGTCTATCTCAGTTACATCGGAAATCATCCCGGAGGACGAGAGCGCCGTTACAAGCGCCCCGAGGTTTTCGCCGTTGCTCTCGTTGTCTTCTTTCCATACCGCGGTTCCGCCGACCTCAGGAGCATCAAGTGCTCCGCCGTCTATCGTTATGTATCCGTCTCCGTCGGCGCGCTCCACATTTCCTATTATTCTACCGGTCGAGCTTATAAGCCACCCGACGCCGTCCTGCTCAACGACTCCCGCCTCAATACAGTCCGTCACGTTTATCACCAGCGTGTCCGGCAGGCGGCGCGATATGCCTATACTGTCCACCGCCGGAAGCTCGTTGCGTATCGCTTCGGCTATCGAGTATTTATTCAGAAGGAAAAGATTATCGCCCACCTTGACTCCCGAGGCGGAGATTACCTCTTCCTCGCCGTACTGCGAATCCCCTGTCACGGTTATCGTCCTGACTTTGAAAAACAGCGTGAGAGCAGCGACGATGACAGCGCATATTACCAGCAGCGATATAATCTTATAAAACACGCCGTAGCTTCTTCTTCGGCGGCGTCTTCTGTTTCTTCTCGCCATGCTCCCGCCTCTCTTTCGCATCCGCCAATCTCAGCGGTATTCTATTGTTCTTCTTTTCTTTCTATTTCCGCGCCAAGAGCGTGAAGATCTTCGGATATGCTCGCGTAACCTCTGTCTATATGGTGTACGCCGTCCACGCGGCTGTTTCCCTCGGCCGACAGCGCCGCGATTATGAGCGCCGCTCCGGAGCGAAGATCGGACGCGCGCAACGGCGCGCCGCGGAGCTTCTCCACTCCGCACACGACGGCGACTCTGCCCTCCGTCCGTATATTGGCGCCGAGACGCATCATCTCGTCTACGTGTCTGTACCGGCTCTCAAATATGTTTTCAATGAATACGGTCGTGCCTTTTGCTTTGAGCAGCGCCGCCATAAGCACAGCCTGCGCATCGGTGGGAAATCCCGGATAGGGCGCGGTGCGCACGGGGTGTATCGCGCGCAGACTTCCATCGCTCTCGATATGCACTTTGTCACTTTCGCTGACTATGCGGCACCCGGCTTCCGAAAGTGCCGAAACCACCGTTGAAAAGCGCCTGTAATCAACATTTTCAAGGGTCACGCTCCCTCCCAGGGCGGCTGCCGCCGAAAGATAGGTGGAAGCAACTATGCGATCCGATTCTATCGTGTATTTACAGTCGTGCAGTTTTTTCTTTCCGTTTATCGCCACTGTGGAGCTTCCCGCTCCCGAAACGTCCGCGCCCATGGCGCGAAGGAAATTCTCGAGGTCGACTATCTCAGGCTCGCGCGCGGCGTTGCAGATGATGGTCGTGCCCTCCGCGCCGCAGGCGGCCAATATGATATTCTCCGTCGCGCCGACGGAAGGCATCGAAAGTATTATCTCGCGCCCTGAAAGCCCCTCGGCCGAGCAGCTCATGCAGCCGCAGCTTTCATCTATGCGCGCGCCAAGCGAACGCAGCGCCGAGAGATGTATGTCTATCGGTCTCGGTCCGAGCTCGCATCCACCGGGATACGACATCCGCGCCTCGCCGCATCTTGCAATGATGGCGCCGAGAAAAATAACCGAGGAACGCATTTCGCGCATCAGCGAATCGGGAACGTCATTGCACGACATGCACGAGGTGTCAACGGAAAGCGTGTCTCCCTTCCGCACGGCGCGGCAGCCGAGATGCCGCAGTATCTTTATTGAAGTTTCAACATCCGTCAGATGCGGGCAGTTCTCTATCTCTGATATTCCGCCGTTAAGTATCGTTGCCGCCAGTATCGGCAGCACGCTGTTTTTCGCTCCGTGAACACGCACCGCCCCTTCGAGTCTTCTACCGCCGGTGACGTCAAAATAACTCATTCCTTCTCCTCCGCTCTATGACTTACGTCATACTATGCGGAAGAATTGAAAGTTGACAGTTTGCATGGGCGAGGGGAGTGATGTCCATCTGCGACCGCAGGCGATTTTCGGAACGCATACGACGAAGCCGTCTGCCGGCGTAAAGATGATCCTGCCCCCATACATCCAAGCAGCACAAGTAGATTTTACCGGGGCGAAATCAGATATAAATCATTTTTTTATCGACATTACCGTTTCGTATATGCGCTCGGTCGCGTCCGGAATTCCGAGCGTGGCCATGGCCGCGCCCATCTTCGCAAGACGAGTCTTATCAGAAATAAGACACAGCGCCGTGTCGTAAAGCTCGTTCCCGTTCGTTTCCTTTTCAATCATAAGCACCGCGCCTCCGGCCTTTTCAAGCACCCGCGCGTTCTTCTCCTGATGGTTGTTCACGACATACGGAGACGGCACTATTATCGCCGGAACGCCGAGAGCCGTAAGCTCGCTTATCGTGGACGCGCCCGCGCGGCAGATAACGATATCCGCGGCGCGCATGATCTCCGCCATGTTGTAGATATACTCGCGCATATCCTCCATAGGACATGCCGCGACGTCGACTTTATCTGCTTTCAGCTTTTCTTTCATTGCGGCATAGCCGCTGCCGCCCACGGCGTATATATGATGGAATTTTTCATCGGCTATTTCGCGCTTTATGAAATCCTCCATCATCGCGTTCATGTTGCTCGCGCCTAGGCTGCCCCAGAACGTGACCACCACCGGCTTATCGTCGCAGATTCCCAGTTTTTTCCTGGCCTCGTCCTTTGTCATCTCAAAAAAATCGCCGCGCACCGGCGTGCCTGTGACGATGACCTTATCAGGATTTTTATAATACTGCCTGCACGCCTCGAACCCGACCATGACGCGCTCCGCAAAGGGTTCGAGCATTTTTGTAGTGAGGCCAGGAACCATATTTGATTCGTGTACGGCGGTTGGTATCCCAGCCTTCGACGCGTACTTGACCATCGGATAACTCGCGTAGCCTCCGGTACCGACGACAAGGTCGGGACGGAAATTGCGTATGACCTTTTTTGCCTTGCCCGGTGCGGTCATCAGCGTTTTTGCGGTGTTGAGATTGTGCGCGATGTTCGCAGGCTTCATGCTGCGTCTGAAATTCTGTATCTCTATTCCGACGAAATCGTAGCCCGCCTTTCTGACAAGCCCACGCTCCATACCCTTTTCCGAACCAACAAAGAGAACCTTCGTTTTCGGATCTTTCTTTTTCATCATCCCCGCAAGCGCTATCGCCGGATTGACATGTCCGGCGGTGCCTCCGCAGGTAAACACAACGTTCATTATGACCATTCCTTCCACCGCGCAAGAAGCGGTAAAAACGCACCCGGATAAATTCGACCGCGAATATGTTTAAGACGCATTACCCGCCCTTTGGCGCGGGCATCTGCCTCGACACGCTAAGAATTATTCCGAGCTCTACTAGCTGCACGAGCAGCGCCGAGCCGCCGTAGCTGAACAGCGGAAGCGATATGCCGGTGTTCGGAACGAAATTCGTCACGACCGCGACGTTGAGAAATACCTGCACGGCCATCATAGTCGTCACACCGATGACAAGCAGACTGCCGAAGCGGTCGCGTGAGTGCAGCGCTATCCAGTAACCGCGTATGACGAGCATAGTGAAAAGCGAGAGTATCAGCACCGCGCCGATAAATCCGAGCTCTTCGCAGATTATCGAAAAAATAAAATCGTTATGCTCCTCGGGGAGATATAAAAACTTTTGGCGAGATCTGCCGAGGCCCACTCCGACAAGTCCGCCGGAACCTATGGCAAGCAGGCTCTGCACCGTTTGGTAGCCTTTTCCAACCGCGTCCGCCCATGGGTCGAGCCAGAGCTGTATACGGCTCGAGCCGTAGCCGAACACGCCGACGAACGCGCCGAAGGCCGCGGCCAGCACACCGGCACCGGCGATAAAGTACGGTATCGGCACGCCTCCCGCCCAGAGGAGTGACGCCGCAATGGCAAGAATAAGTATCGTTCCGGAAAGATGCGGCTCGAGTATCATCAATCCCGCAATAACGACGAGTATTGCGCAGTACGGCCATATAATGCAGCGGATGTCGCGCAGTCTGTCCTTTTCTACGGATATGCGCGCCGAAAAATAAAGTATTATTCCCAGCTTTGCAAGCTCCGACGGCTGAAAAGTCTGGCCTCCGATTTCTATCCAGCGCGTCGAGTTTCCGCGCGTCGAGCCTATGCCCGGTACAAGAACGGCCACGAGCATAAGTACCGATAAAACAAGTATCGGAAACGCCCATTTGCGCAGCTTATGGTAATCGTACTTAGACGCGATGAACATTGCAATCAGCCCCGCGCCGGCGAACACGCTCTGGCGGAGAAAATAGTACGCGGCGTTGTGGCCCGTGCCGGCGCTGTAATAGGCCGAAGCGAAGCTCGCCGAGAGGACCATGATCAGCCCTATCGCCGTCAAAAGCAGTACAAGCATCAGAAAGGGCATATCCACAGGCCCTTTCGACATGACGGCGTTCACGCGTCGAAGCTCTCTTCTGCGCGCATTCTGTTCTTCCGTCACGCCGCTTCACTCCTTTTACAGTTTATTCCAGCGCGCTCTTCAGAACGCAAAGCGATACATAACTCCGAACCACGCAAGCGCGCAGAATACCGTCGTGACCGCCGTAAACACGATGACTATCTTTACCTCGCTCCATCCGCCCATTTCAAAATGATGATGCAGCGGAGCCATGCGGAAAAACCGCTTGCCGTGCGTCGCCTTGAAATACGCGACCTGTATTATATCGGACAGCGTCTCGGCGATGTAAATTATTCCGACAAGTATCAGCACGAGAGGCATATCGTATGCGAATGCCATCGCTGCCACCGCACCTCCGAGAAACAGCGAGCCGGTATCGCCCATGAAAACTTTTGCAGGATGGAAATTATAGATGAGAAACGCGGGAAGCGCGCCCGTAAGCGCAGCAGCGAACACGCCGAGCTGAGTATAGCCCCACCACGCGGCCGCGCAGGTGAAAAACACCGCGACCGGAAACGTTACGCTGCCCGCAAGTCCGTCTACTCCGTCGGTTATATTGACGGCGTTGACCGTGCCGACAATGACAAACGCCGCAAATATAAGATATACGATCCACGGCAGCGTTATGCTCACGTTGGCAAACGGAATATACAAATCCTGCGTGAGAAAGCCTTCCCAACGCATCAGCGACAGAAACGCGACGGCCGCCGCGAGCTGAAGAACAAATTTCTGGAGCGCGGTCAGCCCTTCGTTTTGATGTTTTTTGACTTTTCTGTAATCGTCGATATATCCGATTATCCCGAACACAAGCGCGAACAGGAAAAGATACATATGTTCAAAGCGCCCGCTCAGCATGCCCTGCCAGCCGCCTATGAGCGCCGCGGCGCCGACCCCGACGATAAACATTATTCCGCCCATCGTCGGCGTGCCCTGCTTGCTCATGTGCCAGGTCGGGCCGTCCTCCCTTATGCTCTGCCCCGCTTTCATGCGGCGGAGCACCGGTATAAGCGCCCGTCCTATGAGCAGCGTTATCAAAAACGACAAGACTGCCGTTATTATTATCGTCACTGTCGACCAACCCTTCTGTTTTGTCTCGCTTTTGCATTCCAGTAAATAATTATATCACAATCCCACCGTGATATAATTGGCTTTATGTCGCCTGAGGCGGCACGGCCCCGGATTCAAATGCTTCGGCGCGGAGCGCCGAAATGTGCAATATAATGCCGCCACGGCGGAATTATATCACTTTTTGAGGTGTTCGGCAATGACCTCGCGTTCGTCAAGATGATGTTTTACCGTACCTATTATCTGGTACGTTTCGTGACCTTTTCCGCAAAGCACCATTACATCGCCGGGTTTTGCGTTATCCATCGCGTAATGTATTGCGTCAACTCGGTTTTCGATGACGACGTACGGGGTCTTCGTATCGCGCATTCCGGCAAGTATATCGTTTATAATATCCCCCGGCTGCTCGGTGCGTGGATTATCCGACGTGACTATGACGAAATCGGCCAGGGACGCGGCCAGCGCGCCCATTTTAGGACGTTTGGTTTTATCCCTGTCTCCGCCGCAGCCGAAAAGCGCCACTACGCGCCCTTTCGCAAAGCCGCGCACCGACGTGAGCACGTTTTCTATTGCGTCCGGCGTGTGTGCGTAGTCGATGAGCATGGTATAGTCTCTGCCGGTCGGGACGACCTCCACGCGGCCCTTGACGTGCGCCGACGTGCGGAGCGCCTCTGCGCTCTTTTCAAGAGGAACGTCGAGAGCCAGAGACGCGCCGAGCACGCCGAGCGCGTTATAGACCATGAAGCCGCCTGGGATGGCGACATTTACGCGGACGCGCTCCTCATGTGTCACAGCGTCGAATTCAACATGTGATTCGTCGAGCACGGTATTTTCGGCGCGAAGATCCGCGGCGGCGTTTTCGGCGTAGGAATATTTAATACAGGTCGCCTCCCGCATCAGCCTGTCGCTCCATTTGTCGTCGGCGTTATAGACACCGATTCTGCACATGCGGAAAAGCAGCGCTTTTGCGTCGCAGTAATTTTCCATCGTAACGTGGAAATCCAAATGGTCCTGAGTGAGATTCGTAAATATCCCGACGTCGAACTCGATGCCGTAAACGCGGTTCAGGTAAAGCGCGTGTGACGAGACCTCCATCACGACGTGCGTGCAGCCGGCGGCGTACATTTCCGCGAAAAGCTTCTGAAGCTCCAGGGATTCCGGCGTCGTGCGCTCGGTCTCTATTACTTCTCCGCCTATCATGTTCTGATTGGTGCCGATAAGTCCGACCTTTGCTCCGAGAGAGGTTTCAAGGACGTTTTTAAGAAGATACGTAGTCGTCGTTTTTCCGTTGGTGCCGGTAACGCCTATCATCTTCATCTTTTCAGCCGGGTGGCCGTACCAGCTCGCTCCGATGAGGGCGAGAGCTTTTCTCGAATTGGCTACCCGGACATACGGTATATTTATCTCGGGAGGGCGCTCGCATACGACGCAGGCGGCTCCGTTTGCAGCGGCTTTCCCGATAAAGCCGTGTCCGTCGGTGGCGTAGCCGCTCATGGCCACGAACATATCTCCGGGCTTTACCGCGCGGGAATCGTAACAGACTCCGCCTATCTCCATATCCGCCTCGGCGCTCATGCCGAAAATTTCTATCCCTTTTATAAGCTCCCCAAGCTTCATACAACGCCCTCTCTTTCGTTATCGGAAAATTTTATCATTCAGTCGACAAGCGACGTGTCGGTGAGCCGAACCTCTATGACGGTGCCGGCATCGACCTCGGACCCCGCATCTACGGACTGGGTCAGAACGTACACGCTGCCGGAGTTTCCGGACGTGTCGCCCGTGACCTTCATTATAAGCCCCGCGCCCGTTATGGCGTTGTTCGCCTGCTCCGCCGTCTTTCCGACGATGTTCGGTACGGTGCACTTAGTATCGGGCTTATCGGCCCCGAGATAGAGAACTATCTCGGCGTTGCCGGGAACTATCGCGCCTCCTGCGGGAGTCTGGTCGGTAACTGTTGCGCCGCTTCCGACTATCTTGCAGGAAAATCCGCTGTCGGACAGCTTGCTCTTTGCTTCTTCCTCCGTCAGGCCAATGCAATTCGGGACCGCGGCATCCGCGCCGACAAGCTCGTCGGCGCTGTAATCCGGCTCGATTCCGATATACGGAAGAACGTTTGAAAGTATCGAGCCCGCTGTCGGAGCGGCCATGATGCCGCCGCTGACGTAGTAGCCAGTGTTACGGCTAGGCGTGTCGATAGCTATGAGCATTATTATCTGCGGGTCGTCTATTGGCGCGACTGCGACGAAGGAAACGATGACGTCGCCTTGCGGATTGTCGGCGGTCTTGCTTCCTGTCTTATCGGCGGTTCCGGTCTTGCCGCCGATGCGGTAGCCGGAAATATAGGCGTTTTTGCCGGTGCCGCCGTTGACGACGCCCTCGAGCAGCTTGCAGACGCGCTTCGACGTCTCTTCGCTGACGACCTGACGGACGGGCGTCGTATCGTGCTCGCTGACGATATTGCCGTCGGCATCCACTACCTGAGAAACAACATACGGCGTGTGCAGGTAACCGCCGTTGACGGCGGCAGCCTCGGCCGTTATAAGTCCGATGGGCGTGACGGTGAAGGTCTGGCCGAAGGCGGCAGAAGCGAGTGAAACCACCTGCGAGTTAAAGTTCTTTTCATCGAAGAACAGTCCCTTGCTCTCGCCCATAAGATCGATTCCCGTCTTGTCCATCAGTCCGAAGTCCTTGACATACTGATAGAATTTTTCGGTGCCCACCTTGAGTCCTATCTGTATGAAAGCGGGGTTGCAGGAGTTTGCGACGGCCTGAGCCAGGGTCTGCGAGCCGTGTCCCGTTTTTCTGCTGCAATATATCGGTTTGTTCCAGCCAGGAACTCTTATCGAGCCGGAGCAATAAAAAGTGCTGCTCTCGTCTATGACGCCCTCCTCGAGAGCTGTCGAAAGCGTGATTATCTTAAATGTGGAGCCCGGCTCATAGGTATCGTTTATGGCCTTGTTTCTCCACTGCTTGAGCTGAAGCTCGCCAAGCTTGGTGATATAAGCGTCACCCGTCAGGCCGTTTAGCTGGGACGAAAGCCTGCTGTCGTATATGGCGCTGGGGTCGTTGAGGTCGTAAGTCGGCATTGAAGCCATGGCGAGTACGGCGCCGGTGTTCACGTCCATTACGATGCCGAAGGCACCGTTCTTCACGTCGAATTTTTCAATGGCCTCGCTAAGGCCCTGCTCAAGATAGTGCTGTATGTTTGTGTCTATCGTCAGCACGAGACTGTCGCCGTCCTGCGCGTCGTAATACTGCTCGTACTTGTATAGCACGTCTGTTCCGGCAGCGTTCTTTTCGGTCACAACGAGGCCTGACGTGCCCTCGAGCTCGTCGTTGTACAGGGCCTCGGTGCCGTAAAGCCCGACATTGTCGGTCCCGACAAACCCGATCACCTGCGAGGCAAGCGTGCCGTAGGGATAATACCGCTTGCTGTCCTCAACAAGATATATGCCCTTTATATCATTGTCGTTGATAAACGTGCGGACCTTATCCGCAACGTCCTGCTCCACGCGAAGCTTTATCATTTGATAATACGATTGCGTCTTTGTCTCTTTCTCGCGTACGCTGTCGGCATCGACTCCGAGTATCTCGGATAATTTATCGGCGATGAGGTCGGTATCCTCCTCATTCTCCGCTATTTCGTGCGGCGAAATAAATATCGTTTCCGCTGTCGCACTGATGGCAAGAACATTGCCGTTCCTGTCGTATATGGTGCCCCGCGAGGCGGTTATGGTCGTCGCTCTAGTCTGCTGGGCGACGGCCTTTTGCTGGAGCGTGCCGTGGTCTATTATCTGAAGCTGGAAAAGCCTTCCGACTAGCATCACGAACGTCAGCACTCCGAAAAGCCCACAGAGCACTATCGTTCTCTTCTTCAGCACTTTATTGGCTCTCGCCGCCGATGCATTTTTCTTTTCAGGCATACCGGACAACTGCTTTTCCTCCCATTTTACCGCCTGCGGCGGCCGCGCCCTTCAGCAGAAAGGCTTTCCTAATATCAAGCGGGGAGCAAGAAATTCCTTTCTTACTCCCTCCGCTTCGTTTTCATTATTTATATGTTTACGGTCATCTGAAATATTCCACAAGTGCATACACTCCGCGCCCCATAGAGGAAAACACTGCGCTGAGCACGGTCTGGTTCTCCGGCTGGTAGACGACAGTACTGTCGTCCTTAGACATATCCACATAATATATCTGCCCGATGCTGGCCTGGCTCATTCCGGCTTCCTCAGCCGCGGCCTCGACCGCGCTTAGATCGAACGCTTTCTGGTAGTCGGCCGTCAGCGTCACGTTCTGCGACTGCAGATCGGTAAGCTCACCGCGAAGATTCACGGTCGTGCTCGAGATTGCGTTGAGCTGAATATAGCTCATCAGAACCATCACGAACATCGCCGCGGTAAGGACAAAGCCCGCAACGGCAAGCAGCGATATCTTTTCCTGCTGGCGCGGACGAATCTCATTGCGCTCGATACTGCGGATGCGGGGCATTTCGCGCGTTTTCGCGCGGTGCTCGTTACGCTCCGCAAAGTCAATATCGTAGGCGAGATTCCCGTAAGCCGTATAGTTGCGGTAATTATGCTGTTTCCTGTTTCTTGACGATGCCATGCGCAACACTCCTCTCCGCGATTATCCTTTGAAATCCGTCCTCTCGGCGACTCTGAGCTTTGCGCTCCTTGAGCGCGGATTTTCCCGCAGCTCCTCGTCGCCCGCGACAATGGGTTTTTTCGTTATTATGTTTATCCTGGGTTTCCTTCCGCACACGCACACCGGAAAGTCCGGGGGGCATATGCAGCCGGTCGCCAATTCTTTCATCGTCTGCTTTATTATCCTGTCTTCAAGCGAGTGGAACGATATGACCGCCAGCCTTCCGCCGGTATTCAGACTGTCCACCGCGGCCGAAAGCATCGGGGGTATCGCCCCGAGCTCGTCGTTCACGGCTATGCGTATGGCCTGAAAGCTGCGCTTCGCCGGATGCTGCTTCTCGCGCCGCGCCGCCGGCGGCATCGACGAGCGTATCGCATCAACAAGCTCAAGCGTCGTCATAATAGGCTTGTCCGCCCGGCGCCTTACTATCGCCTTCGCTATCTGCGGGGCGTAGCGTTCCTCGCCGTAATCGAAAAGTATCCGACGGAGCTCTTCATAACTCCACCCGTTCACGACCGTCTCCGCGCTCAGAGTCTGCCTCTCGTCCATCCGCATATCCAGCGGCGCGTCGTGCATATAGGAAAATCCGCGCCTTGCGTCGTCGAGTTGGGGAGAGGACACCCCGAGGTCAAAGAGCATTCCGTCCGCCCCTGTTATATCGAGCGACGCCAGAATGTTTTTAAGGTCGCAGAAGTTTCCGCGCACCAGCGTCACACGGTCGGAATACGAAGCCAGTCTTTCTCCGGCGGCTTTTATCGCCGCCGCGTCACGGTCTATACCGACGAGCCTCCCCGTCTTAAGCAGCTTCGCTATCTCCAGCGAGTGTCCGCCACGCCCGAGCGTTCCGTCCACATATATCCCATCCGGTCTTATATTCAAAGCGTCCATGCACTCCGAAAGGAGCACGGGGGTATGTGTAAATTCTTCCATAACTCAGAAGCCTAGCTCGTCCATGACGGAAGCCAGCTTTTCGGGACTGAGCTCTTCTTCCTCGACCGCGTGCCACGCCGCCGTGTCCCATATCTCCGCGTGGTTCGATACGCCGACGACAGTTACGTCTTTCTTGAGTCCGGCTATCTGGCGGAGATTCTGCGGCAGAAGTATGCGTCCCTGTGCGTCCAGCTCGCACTTGGCGGCTTTCGCAAATATGGGACGCATGGCCTTCGTCTTTGAATACGGCATGCTGTTAAACTTGTCGGTAAAGTTCGCCCAGTTTGCGTCCGAGTACACTGTGAGGCACTTTTCAAAGCTTATAGTCACGTAAAACGTGTCTCCAAGCTCCTCTCGCAGCTTCGCGGGAATAAACAGACGCCCTTTGGTGTCTATCGAATGCTGATATTCGCCTGTCATTTCCGCCACCTCGCTCCAGATTGTGGATTTTACAGGGATTTTAATCCAAAATGCTCCACTTCGCCCCACCCTGTTGCCATAAGTATAATAGAAACGATTTCAAAATGCAAGTACTATTTTTAGGATTTTGTCATTGAAAATAGGCGTTTTACGCAAAAAAATGCTACTTTTTCGCTCTAAAACATTTGTTCTTGTTTTTTGCTCGACCGAATTTTCGAGGCTTAGCACAAGATATTGTGTTAAATCCGGATTGAAAATACAAATTGTGGCGTTTTTGACGAAACCCGCCGCAGAGTGCAAAACAGGGCGCAAGAAAAAAGCGACTAAAAAATTATTATTTCGTTAAAAATTTATTTTTCATTGCATGATTTGGTATAAAATGTCAAAAAATCCCCGCGAAGCATATGCTTCGCGGGGATTCACCTTTTTTACAGAAATTTACAGTTTACTTATCTCCGGACTTGCCCGAGCCGGACTCGTCAAGCCCGCGCCTGTAATCCTGAAGCTTATCGCGCGAGGCGGAAACGAAGCTCGAGTGGGACGCCTTAAGCTCGTCGAGAGCAGCCGCCAAGGCCTCTTCCGCGCGGCGGAGCGTATCGTCGGTGTATTCGTTGCTTACGCGGCAGAGCTCGTTTGCACGCTGTTCCGCGCGCGTTACTATATCACGGCCCTGAGCGCGGGCGGCGGCAAGGGTCTCGCTCTCCGAGACGATCTGTTTCGCGCTGCTTTCGGCGCGGGTCTTAAGGTTTTCGACCTCCTTCTTCGCGGCGGAGATATAGTCGTTGCGCGCGGCAAGGAGCTTGCGCGCTTCCTCTATCTCGGCCGGAAGCTGGGCGCGTATCTCGTCCAGATAATCGAGGGCGCGGTCGCGCTCTATGATGCATTTCTCGTTGCCAAGCGGCACGCCCTTGGCATTGTCGATCATATCGTAAAGCAGGTCAATGAGATGCTGAACATCGTTTTCCATGCTATTCTATCTCCTTACTTCTTCAGTATGCCTTTTTCAGCCGCGGCCTTAGCCACGGCATCTGCTATTTCCTCCGGAAGGTATTTGCGAAGCGGCTGGCCGTATCTGACCATCTCGCGCGCCATGCTGGACGAGAAATGTATGTAACGGGCGCTTGCAGGGAAAAACATGGTGTCTATACCGTCCATTATACCCCTGTTTATCAGCGCCATCTGATGCTCGACATTGAAGTCCGCCACATTCCGAAGACCTTTCACTATGAAGTCCGCGCCCTTCTTTTCCGCATAGTCGGTAAGAAGTCCGGTCCAGAGCTCCGCCTCCACGTTTTGAAATTTCGCGGTCGCCTTGCGTACAAATTCGACGCGCTCCTCCGGCATGAACATCGGGCTCCTCTTATCCGCGTTTACCATAACACAGACGTACACCCTGTCGAAGCAGTGGGACGCGCGCTCAATTATATCGGTATGCCCGAGCGTTATGGGGTCGAAGCTGCCGGGATATATCGCCTTTTTCAAATTAGTTCCCTCGTTTCACGCACGGTGGTATGCCGTCAGCTTTATCTTGCCGTAGCGGTATTCACGGTGCTTTGAATATGGCCCCGAAAGTTCGGGCAGAACCTTGTCAGCAGGACTTTCGCAGATAATTATACCATTTTCGTTGAGAATGTCAAACCTGTAAATAAGTTCCAGCGAGCGCTCTAAAAGCCGGGTCTCGTACGGGGGGTCAAGAAGAATGATATCAAATCTCTCCTCCGCACCGGCGAGATACTCCGCATAGTCCGAAACGCGCACGTCCGCTCTGTCCGAAAGCCCGGTCTTTTCAAGATTCTCGCGTATCAGCTTCGCCGCGTCCCGGCGCATATCCACGAAAACCGCGTGCGCCGCCCCGCGGGACAGGCACTCTATTCCAAGCTGGCCCGTGCCTCCGAAAAGATCCAGCACGCGCGCGTCCGGCACGTCGAACTGGAGCACATTGAACATACCCTCCTTGACCCTGTCGGTCGTCGGGCGCGTCTCGCTTCCCTCAAGCTCGCCTAGTCTGCGCCCTTTTGCGGTTCCTGTTATCACTCGCATTTTCGTTTTTCCTCCCTGTGATAATGCTCCCACACGGCCGAAGCCGCGTCGCGCGGCAGTACGCGCGAAAGCGCGTCCATATCCGCAGCGCGGATATTTTCCACGCTTCCGAATTCTTTGAGCAATTTTTTGCGTCTCGTCTCGCCGACGCCCGCTATGTCCTCGAGCTCGGAATGATAGCTGCGCTTTGCATGGCTGGCGTGGTGGAATGTCACCGCAAAGCGATGAGTCTCCTCCTGTATGCGGCCGATAAGCGAAAACACAGCCTCGTTGGACTGTATACCTATCTCGCTACCGTCGGGCGTTATAAGCGCGCGGGTCCTGTGCCTTGAATCCTTTACCATGCCGAGGACAGGCGTCGCAAAGCCCTTTGCGCGCACGACCGTCTCGGCCGCTTTCGCATGAGCCGCGCCTCCGTCTATCAAAAACAGGTCGGGCATCGGGGCAAATTTTTCGTCGCCCTCGAGAAAACGGTCGACGCGGCGGCCTATAACCTCGCGCATGGACGCGTAATCGTCCGGCGCTGTCAGAGTTTTTATTTTGAAGCGCCGATAGTCGCGCTTTCGCGGTTCGGCGCCCTGGTAGACGACCATCGACGCAACGATGTCGCTCGCGCCCGTATTTGATATGTCGTACGCCTCCATGCGGCGCGGCGGCTTTTCAAGTCCCGACATGCGGGCGAGAAGCTCAAGAGTCCTGCTGTCCCGCTCCTCCCGGGAGACGACGCGCTCCGCTTCCTCGCGCGCGTTCTGGCCCGCGAGACGGATAAGCTCCGCCTTTTCTCCCCGCTGCGGAATGCGGACGCAGACGCGGCGTCCGCTCCGCTCGCTCATTGCGCGCTCGATATTCTCCGCGTCGTCAAGGGCGCAGGGCAGCCACACTTCCTTTGGGAAATTCTGCTTTGCAAGATAATACTGCGTCAGCACAGTGGACAAAAAATCTTCTTCGTTTTCCTCGATCTGACGCGTGAAGACCTCGGTCTCGCGGCTTACAAGCTGGCCTTCCACATAATGGAATACGGCGCAGGCGCATTTGACCTCTCCGAAATACACGCCCCAGACGTCGGTCTGCGGCATAGTCCCGGCGATGACCTTCTGTTTTTTAGCAAGTACGTCTATGGCTTTAAGTCTGTCCCGCAGCGCCGCGGCGCGCTCGAAATTGAGCTGCTCCGCTTCGCTCTCCATCTGCGCCTTTATCTCTTCCCTGACGCTCTCGGTCTTTCCGTCGAGCAGCGACGCGGCCTGCGCCATGCGAACCAGATATTCCTCCTTCATATCGGCGCTGCGGCAAAAGCCGTCGCACCGGCCCATATGAAAGTTGAGGCAGGGGCGCTCCTTTCCGATGTCGCGCGGGAAACGGCGCGAGCATGACGGCAGCTTCAGCGCCACGCGTATCGCGTCTATCGCGCCGCGCGTATCGTTTCTTCCGCCGAATGGCCCGAAATAGCGCGCTCCGTCATCCGCCGGCGCGGAGACCATCGAAAAGCGCGGGTACTCCTCCCGAGACAGACGGACGAACGGATAGCCCTTGTCGTCCTTGAGAAGTATGTTGTAGCGGGGCATATACTGCTTTATCAAAGCGTTTTCAAGAATAAGCGCCTCAAACTCGCTCGACACGAGGATGGTATCGAATTTATCGACCTGCGAGACCATGACCTGCGTCTTGTAATTATGCCCGCTGTTTTCCTGAAAATACTGGCTCACGCGGTTTTTGAGCTTCTTGGCCTTGCCCACGTAGATGACGGTGCCCTTTTTGTCCATCATCAGATATACTCCGGGCTTCAGAGGCAGGCTGTTAGCCTTTTCCCTCAGCTCGTCCTTTGTCATTCGGCCCGCCTCCTTTGGCAAATCATGAGAGCATAATAGCAAAAAAAGCCCGCTCCGTCCATATGGAGCAGGCTTTTTCGCTTTATTTTTCTTTATTCGGCAAAATTCGCGTTGACAAGCTTGACAAGCGCTTCTACGGCTTCCTTTTCATCAGAGCCGTCCGCGATGAGATTGAAGGACATCCCCTTAACGATGCCGAGAGACAGCACGCCAAGCAGGCTCTTCGCATTTACGCGGCGCTCGTCTTTTTCGACCCAGACCCCGCTCTTGAACTCGTTTGCCTTCTGGATAAAAAATGTCGCCGGTCTTGCATGAAGACCTACCTCGTTATTGACGGTGACTTCCTGCATATACATAAAACAGCACTCCTTACTCGTACTCTAATACACAAATATTATAGCAATATTACTTTAGCAAATCCACACTCCCGCCGTCAATATTTATTTGCACAAACTTGAGGCGGCTAAGCTGAATTCTCCGTCGAAATAGCCAAAAGTATGGGGATTTCACACAAATTGATGGGTCGTTCTCTACGCATTTACATGAAAATGACATGAAAAATTCATTCTTGAATCATTTAAGTTCTACGACCGTAACGCCGTCCTCGCCCTCGCCGTATACGCCTAGACGGTAGGATTTTACGGCCGGATGGCGCTTCAGCTGCTCATGCACGGACTTTCTAAGCGCGCCGGTGCCCTTTCCGTGGATTATAGTAACCTGCGTCAGCTTGCCGAGCGCGGCATCGTCGATGAATCTGTCCACGACGCCCTCGGCCTCGTCCGTCATCATGCCCCTGATGTCTATCTCGGCCTTTGCCGGAGCCACGCGGAACGACGGCGAGCCGCCGCCTATCGGTTTTGGTTTCTTCTTAGGCGCGTCCTCCACAAGGCGAACCTCATCTGAAGATGCGGTCAGCTTCATATTTCCTGCAATCAGCTTAAGCGCGCCGTCCTTCGATATGGAGCGTATCTCCGCGCGCGTCCCGAATTTTGCCAGCTCCACCGTGTCGCCCACTCTGAGCGGACGGGGAAGCCTGTAATTCGTTTCCACAGCGGAGCTCGAGCTCATTGCCTCTTCGGC
Source organism: Oscillospiraceae bacterium (assembly GCA_034926415.1). Taxonomy (GTDB): domain Bacteria; phylum Bacillota; class Clostridia; order Oscillospirales; family Oscillospiraceae; genus JAYFRC01. Next base: position 24,241 of record JAYFRC010000074.1, on the reverse strand, counting down.
CTCGTTCAGCGAGCGCATCATCTCCGTGCGCGCGTCGTTTATCTGCTGATAGCTTTCCGCCTTTATCTGCGCCCTGCGCATTTTGTCAAGCTCATCGAAAACAAGGTCCGCCTGAGCTCTGGCGTCGGAAAGTATACGGCGCGCCTCCGTCTCAGCCTTCGTGCGGGCGTTGGCTCTCGCGCGCTCCATCTGTTCTTTGAACTCGCGCGCTTTTTTGACATCGGCCTCCCGCTCGAGCCGCATGCGCTCCATCTCGATCTTTTCCTTTTCGAGCGCCTGGCGCGAGCTCTCCAGCTTCGTCAGCACGTCCTCGAACCTCACGCTTTCAGCGTTCATTTGCGCTTTCGCGTTCTCGATTATCTCGTCGCTTATGCCGAGCTTGCTGGCGATTGCAAAGGCGTTGGATTTCCCGGGAATTCCGATAAGCAGTCTGTACGTCGGACGCAGCGTCTCCACGTCGAACTCGCAGGAAGCGTTCTCTATGCCATTAGTCGTCATGGCGTAGGTCTTGAGTTCGGCGTAATGCGTCGTCGCCGCTATGCGAGAACCGCGAGCGCGGGCGTACTTCACTATCGCTATCGCGAGCGCCGCGCCCTCCACGGGGTCGGTGCCAGCGCCGAGCTCGTCGAAAAGCACCATCGTCTTATCGTCCGCCGCTTTCAGCATCTGCACTATATTGACCATGTGCGACGAAAACGTGGACAGGTTCTGCTCTATGCTCTGCTCGTCGCCGATGTCGGCCAGAACGCGCGAAAACACGGACACTCCGCTGCCGTCAGCCGCGGGTATGTGCAGTCCGCACTGCGTCATCAGCGTCAGCAGACCCACGGTCTTGAGCGTCACTGTCTTTCCTCCGGTGTTCGGGCCGGTTATGAAAAGCGTGTCGAATTTTATGCCGAGCTCAACGTCTATCGGCACCGCGGTATCGCGGTCGAGCAACGGATGACGGGCGCGGCGCAGCACAATTCCGCCGTCGCTCCTTATCTCCGGCCCTGACGCGCGCATCTTCCACGACAGCTCGCCTTTTGCAAAGATGAGATCGAGCTGCGTCAGGACATCCCAGTTCCACCGTATATCCTCAGCGCGGGAAGCGGCCTCGGCCGACAGCTCCGCAAGTATACGCTCTATCTCCTTCTTTTCCTTGGCCTCGAGCTCCCGAAGCTCGTTGTTCGCCTGCACCACGGCCATTGGCTCGACAAAAAGCGTGGCCCCGCTTGACGAAACGTCGTGCACAAGGCCCGGAAGCTCGCTCTTGTGCTCGGCCTTGACCGGAACGACGAAACGGCCGTCGCGCTGGGTTATTATGTTTTCCTGGAGCAGCTTGGAGTAGGACTGGGACGAGATTATTTTCTGAAGTATCTGACGGCTCTTGGCACTCGTCGCGCGGATATGACGACGTATATCCGAAAGCTCCGCGCTGGCTCCGTCAGCCATCTCGTTCTCGTCCAATATCGATGCGGTTATCCTGTCTTCAAAGCCTTTGTTGGGGCGGAGCGAAAAAAACATCGGATCGAGAGCCGTGTTTTCCCCTCCCCCGTCGCCGCGATAATTTTTGACCTCGCGGGCGGAACGCATGACCCCCGCTATGCGAAGCAGCTCGAGCATACTGAGCGTCCCGCCGCGTTCCGCGCGCGCCAGCGCGTTTTCCACGTCCTTTATCGCGCAAAACGACGGGCTGCCGTTCGCGCCGATAAGCATGCGCGCGGCGGCCGTCTCTTTCTGCAGTTCGCGGACTTCGGCTTCGTCGACGCAGGGCTTAAGCTCAAGAGCCCTCGCCTTCGCGGCGTCTGACACGGCCTGCTCCGCGAGAAGCTCCAACACTCGCGGAAGCTCCAGCGTTTTTATAGAGCGTTCAAAAAGTTCATCCATTTATTACACACCAAATTTTCCATTTATTCCAATCATCAAAGCAGCCGCGCGGCGGCGAAAAGCGCGAGCAAAACTATCCATACCGAAAGCGATATGGCCGCGCCGCGCCTGTACGCGCGCTCTTTTCCGCTCTCTTCCTCCGAAGCGTCGCCTGTTTTTGTCCTATGCAGAACGGCGAGCGAGGCAAAAAGCCACGCGCCGCCGAACATCGTCCACATCACGAAAGCCGTGAAAGTCATGCGGGAGAAATAGTCCACGCTCTCGCCATACGCCTGCGCAGTACGGCAGGAAGCATACTCCGCCAGCGCGGATGCCGCGGTGAGCACCGGAGCAAGCACGGCGAGTATCGACGCAAGGCGCGTCGAAAGCGGCGAAGAAAGGCGCTGCACGCGCTTTTCCTGTCTTTCAAGTTTTCTTTTGCGTTTCTCCGCCTTATGGCGAAGGTCGGCGCCCTGGCCGACAGAGTCGGCTCCCGCGTCTTCGCGCACCGCTCCTGTTCCGAACAGTCCCATCGCTATCTCCCATCGTAATCGTCCATTTGAAGTTTCTTATAAAAATCGAGCGTCGAAAAACCGCGCTCCAGCTGCGCGGCGGTAAACGCCTCGCACGACGCGGACATGAGCGCGAGCGACGCCTCCGGCGCGGTAAACGAGTACAGCTTTTTCGGCTGGCAGCCGCACACATAGCGCATGGCGGCCAGCGCCTCAGCGTCAAGCGGCATCGATAGCCCGCCCCCGTCGGCGCGGCATTCCCGGCATCTCACGATGCCCTGCATCACGTCGAACATCGCTCCGTCCATGTCTTCCTCGCCGCAGACGGCGCAGGAATCAAGCAGCGGCGCGTAGCCAGCAGCGCACATAAGCCGAAGTTCAAATGCAGCTTTGACCTTTTCGCGCGGGAGCCCGAGCTCTCCGAGCGCGTAGAGCGCGTTCAGGAAAAGCGGAAGCAGCTCCGTGGCGCTGTCGTCCTCGGGAGAGGCGGACTCCGTGAGCTCGGCAAAGTACGACGCGAGAGCAAGAAGCTCTATGTCCCTGCGAACGCCGAAAAAATGTTCCGTCGGAACCGCGTCAGCGAGCATAGTCCAGCCGTTTCGCTCGTACACCGTCATCTCCGAGTAGGTCAGTATTTCCGCCGCCGCCGCGAGCGCATTGTTCTTTTTGCGAACGCCGCGCGCTATAACGGCGAGCCGCCCCTCCTCCGCGGAGAGCACGGTCAGTATCCTGTCGGCTTCCTTTGTATCGGTCGCGCGAAGCACGACGCCATGTATAACTCTGTGCATCGCAGTCTCCTATGTACGGAGCTCACGCTCCGTTTTGCACGCATTGCGCGCCCTCTTCAAGGCAGCGCCTGCCGCAGACGTATATGACCGGGTCTCCGGTCGCCATGAAAAGTCTCATGCAGCCCTCAGCCGACATACACCGCACCTCTCTTTTTAAGGCTTAGAAAAGCCGGTCTCGCATCGTATATCCGTCTCTCCCTGCCATGCTTAGCTTGCGCGGAAGGCGCGGTATGCTATTCGTGCCAAATTATGTCGCGGGTAGTTTCCATATTTTCCAAAGATAGGCGGCCGCGCCATGCGGCAGCAAACGGGAACTTTGAAAATTTTTATTCGTCGATATAGCCGAAGTCCTTGACGTAATTCGCGTTGTCGCGCCAGTTTTCCCTGACCTTGACCCACGTTTCGAGATAGACCTTCGTGCCCATGAATTTCTCCATATCCTGACGCGCGAGCGTGCTTATTTTTTTAAGCATGGCTCCGTCCTTGCCGATTATTATTCCCTTATGGCTCATCTTTTCGCAATATATTGTGACCGAGGCGTCTATTATTCCGCTGTCGCGCTCAGAAAACTTTGTGACCTCCACGGCAACGCCGTGCGGCACCTCACGTTCGAGACAATAGAGTATCTTCTCGCGAACCATCTCGCCAACGACCTGCTTGTCCGGCTGATCCGTGGTCATATCCTCCGGGAACAGATGCGGCCCCGGTTTGGCATATTTTTCCATCGTCTTCAAAAGCTCGTCCATATTGTCTCCGCGCATTGCCGAGACAGGAACTATGTCGCTGAATTCAAACGCGGCGGAATACGCCGCCATCACCGCGAGCAGCTCCTCGCGTTTTACCTTGTCCATCTTGTTTATAACGAGCACCGCCGGAGCGCCGTTCTGGCGAATGCGGCCTATGAGCTCCATCTCGGGTATGCCGACGTTCGCTATCGGTTCGACCAGCATCATTATGCAGTCCACGTCGGACATGCTTTCCTTTACTACCTTGACCATATAGTCGTCGAGACGGCTCTTCGCTTTGTGAAGTCCCGGCGTGTCGATAAGCACGAGCTGCGTATCGCCGCGGTTGACTATGCCGCATATCCTGTTGCGCGTGGTCTGCGGCTTGCTGCTGACGATGGCTATCTTTTCGCCGACAAGCGCGTTCGTTATCGTCGACTTTCCGACGTTGGGTCTGCCGCATATGGTTATGACGGCGCTCTTTGTGTTTTCAGACATTTAAGGTGATCCTCATCTTTCTTTTCTTCATGAGCAATATTTCCCTGCGGTCAATCCGCGTATTCTTCAATAAGTTCCACATCTTTCGGGCTTTCGTCATCCTCGTCCGCGTCGAAATAAAACGAAGGCGCGTGGAGCAGCGAGGCCGTTTTCTCAAGGCGCTCCTCCTCAAAGACGAAATCTTTCTTCCATGTTTCCACAAGCTCCGCTTTGTCCTCTTCGTCGATATAATCGAGCAGAAACGACGGCACTGAAAGCATCTCTTCGTCCGTCTCTTCGGCGTAGCCGTCCCAGCGGCCAGCTATGCGGGAAAAGCCATGTCCTTCCCCGTCAGCGAAGGCGATGAAGGAACAATCGCTGTCGCACACCGACACGGCGAGTGCCTCCGCGCCGAAAACCTCCGAATAGAATTTCGCGGTCTGCTCGAGATTTTCAAGGCTTCCCGCCTGCTCGGTATATGTGTCTGACGCGATAAACCAGTCGTCCGACTGCCTGTATCCCGCCCAGGCGCGGATGCGCATATCCGGAAGGCCGGCGCCCAAGTTGAGCTTATTGTAAAACGAGAACCACTCTGAATCCTCGCAGTCCTTCGCTATCTTTTTAAGTCCGGCGCGTATTGAATTTTCGTCGGTATCCGGGCCGTTGAAAACATAAACGCAGCATTTGAACATTCCCATTTTTATTTGCCTCGATAATTTTCTATATTTTTACAATCGTATTAAGACCCGAGCCCGCCTCTGCGGAGCTTGGCGATGGATTCCGCAAAGGCTCACGGCTCGCCGACGCCGAGAACGGCGAGTATCGCTTCCTCACGGCGGCGCATCTGCTTTTTCATTCTGCCCTCGTCCATGTGGTCGTAGCCGAGAAGATGAAGCGCAGAGTGCACGGCGAGATAAGAAAGCTCGCGCTTTTCGCTGTGGCCGTACTCCTTCGCCTGCGCACGGACGTGCTCCATTGAGATCGCCATGTCGCCGAGCGGCGTGAGTCCCGTCGCATCGTCGGCATTTTTAAGGCTTTTCGGCGGACGGCCGGGCTTATAATCAAACATCGGAAACGACAGCACGTCCGTCGCCTTATTTATTCCGCGCATAGTGCGGTTGAGCTTTTTTATGCCCTTATCGTCGGTAAGCAGCACGTTTATCTCGCAGGGGACGGTCACGCCTTCGGCCCTGAGCACGGTGCGGATGGTCTTTCTTATCCACGCCTTCTTCGCATCCTTAAGCGGCTCGTCCGTCTCGGAAGAAACGGTTATCCTGTCGATCTTTGCCAATTCAGCCCTTCCCCTTTCCGCTTCTTTCCTTTTCGTAATCCTCGTACGCCTTGATTATACGCTGCACCATGACGTGGCGCACGACATCGCGTCCGGTCAGCGTGCATATGCCGACGCCCTCGACGCCTCCAAGCACGCGCACGGCCTCTTTAAGGCCGCTGACCTGTTCGCGCGGGAGGTCTATCTGCGTAACGTCGCCGGTTATGACGACCCTTGAGCCGAAGCCCATACGCGTAAGGAACATCTTCATCTGCTCGCGCGAGGTGTTCTGCGCCTCGTCGAGGATGATGAACGAGTTGTCGAGCGTGCGGCCGCGCATATACGCAAGGGGCGCGACCTCGATGTTGCCGCGCTCGAGGTATTTGTTGTACGTCTCGGGTCCAAGCATCTCGAACAGCGCGTCGTACAGAGGACGAAGATACGGGTCGACCTTGCTCTGGAGGTCGCCGGGGAGAAAGCCCAGACGCTCGCCGGCCTCGACCGCCGGGCGCGTCAGGATTATCCTGTCCACTTCTTTTTCGCGAAACGCGGCGACAGCCGCCGCGACCGCAAGATATGTCTTGCCGGTACCCGCGGGGCCGACGCCGATCGTGACGGTATTATTTTTGATGAGGTCAACGTATGTCTTCTGGCCTATCGTCTTGGCTTTGACCGGCGCGCCCTTCGCCGTAACGCAGATGACGCCCGGAGACATCTTCTCTATCTTATCTTCCTCGCCGTCGCGGACAAGTCCGATGACGTAGCGCACGTTCTGCTCGGTTATCGGTTCGCCCCGGGAGGACATGGTTATAAGCGAGTTTATCGCGCGAACGGCGGGCATCGTGTTCTCCACATCGCCGCTTACCTTGAGCTCTCCATCGCGCGAGACAACGCCCACGCCGAACTCGCTCTCGATTATACGCATATTTTCGTCAAAGGATCCGAAAATGTTTATAGCCTGCTCCATGCGTTCTATGCTTATCCTTTGTTCCGTCATCCGTTTCGTTTCTCCTTTGTTGTCAATCGGGTATTTTCTCGGTGCGCCCTATCTGTTCCAAACATTCGGCCGTCATAAGCGAGTACGCTTCCGCGCCCTCGACCCTATGCGTAAATTCAGACGAAGCGACGCTCCCGCCCTCCGACAGCATATCTTTGATTTCCGCCGTAAGCGCCGATTCAGCCCTAGCCTTCAGCGTTTCTTCGGATATGTCGAACGGGGTCGGAACAAACTCGCGGTACGTCTCGCGCTCGACAGCGAGCGGCAGAGCTATTCCGCCCGGGAAATATATCCTGTCTCTTGTTGTTATTTTATCATAATCCGCATAGGAAATGCTACCACTTCCGTATAATTTTATGCGTTTGGAGCCCCAGAGCAGCGAAAATCTCGTCTTTTCACGCCCTGTGTACTCCTTTGCAAGCCCCCGGCTGCTTCCTTTGGCCGCCAGCGAGTACCACGTGCGCGCCCAGATGTTTCCATAACCCTTTATCACGCGCATACCGCGGGTATCGTAGTCCGCGACGCCGGAGATAAGAAGCTGCCCTTTGGTCACGGTTGAGCCCGCCATCACCTCGGCGTGCCCGCCGAAAACCTCGACCCTTGTAACAAGACCGTCCTTCGACGCGACAACGTTCGTCTTTTCTTTCTCGTCCTCGACTTCCGGAGGCTCGGTGCGCTCGCGCACGATTACATAGGCGCGGCAGCCGTAGACGTTCACGGTCATGTACGAAAGCTCGGGAATGTCGAGCAAAACGTGGTTTTTAAGGCTCTCCGGGTCTATTGAAAGTCCGAAGGTCCCAAAAGTCACGCCCTCTTTTTCAAGCGCGCGAAGTATCGTCTCTTCCGACACGGTCTCGTTGCCCTCCACGTCGAAGTCCCAGACGAAGAACGAACAGGTGAAAAGCAGGAAAAACGCCGCCGCGAGCCCCGCTGCGAGCGCGTAACGGCGGCGAAAGCGCGCGATAAAAAACGGCGCTCCCGCTTTTCCGGCTACGCTGACCGTTCCGTCAAAGCCGGTCGATATTTGGCGCAGTGTCCTGAAGTCACGGCGGGTCAGGCAAAACGTAAGCGACCCGGCGCCCTCCCATTTTACATTCCAGAAGCGTATATCGCCGGCGCTGCATATATTGAGTATCCGTTCCGGCCACGCGCTTTCGGCGCGAACGTTTACCGTTCCGTCGAGAAATCCGCGAAGTCCCATTTAGGACCATTCCTTTCGTTTTGCTCCGGTCACAAAATGGCCGCGAAAAGAAACGGCCATAATGCATATGCTCTTTTTCCGCCGCACACGCGGCGGAAAAAACGCGCTTAAATAGAATGAAGTTTGAACTTGTTTCAAACTTTACGCCTCCAGAGCTATCGAAGTTATGATACCTCCGATGCGGAGTTCGTCGGAGGTCATTGATATGAGGTCGAGGCCGCGGCCAAGAACGCGAAGGTACAGCGCGCCGCAGTTTACGTCTATTTCCTCGGAACTGTATGAGCTTATGCCTCTGTGGTTAGACAAAAAAAGCTGGCGGTTGCCCAGCATTTCGATGTTCGGAAGACCGGCTACCACGTCGACCGGAAGGCCAAGCAGCTCCGCGCTGCGGGCCAGAATGTCGGCGTCTTCGATACGATCCATCAGATCTCTCCTTTAATGAACAGGCGATTCTCTGAAGATTGTATGAGCGAAAACGCGTTTTCTTGCTTGTCCGCCTCATTTTCCGCTCAGCGCCATCATATATTTTCCCCGGTGATTCGATGCGCGCTTTTATAAAATATGCCTTTGCGGTACTTTTGCTCCTGCTTTTCGTGCTGCTGCTCTCAAATGCTTCCGCCGCTGCCGACGCAGCGCGGAACGCCCTGTCTCTCTGCTTTGAGATGGTCCTTCCGTCGCTGTTTCCGTTCTTCGTTTTTTCCTCGCTGTTCATATCCATCGGCGGAGCAGAGGCGCTCCGCCGTCCGCTATCGCCGCTTATGCAGCCGTTGTTCGGCGTCGGAGGCGCAGGAGCGTCGGCGCTGCTGCTCGGGCTGACCGGCGGCTATCCGGTCGGTGCGAGGACCGTCGCGGAACTGTACTCAGGCGGCCTCTGTTCAAAGCGGGACGCTGAAAAGCTGCTCGCCTTCTGCAACAATTCAGGACCCGGATTTATCCTCGGCGTGGTCGGCGTGGGGGTGTTCGGCTCGACCGCGGACGGAATACTGCTGTACCTCATACACGTTCTCGCGGCGCTCGCGGCGGGAATACTGCTTCGGCGCGGGAGCAGGCGGCGCGGCGCGGGAAACGCGCGGGAAACCGCGGCGGCAAACGAATTCCTCCGCCGACGTACGGTCTGCCTCCCTTCTGAAAAAAAAGCCGGAACCACGCAGGCGTTCATCGACGCCGTTACGTCGTCCTTTTCCGGCTGCATCAACATCTGCGGATTCGTGATCTTCTTCTCCGTCCTGCTCGCGCTTCTGCGCGGCGCGGGGATACTCGCGCTGTTTTCATCGGCGGCGGGGCTGTTTGGAATGAGCGAAGCATGCTCCGGAGCTCTGGCGGCCGGGCTGCTTGAGCTTACGAACGGGGCGGCCCTGCTCGCGGGAATTGTGCAGCCGCGCGCGGCGTTTACACTCGCGGCGTTTCTGCTGGGCTTCGGCGGGCTGTCGGTCCACTGTCAGGCAATGACGTTCATAGCCCCTGCGGGACTGTCGGCGAGGCAGTATTTTGTAGGAAAATGCGTGCAGGCCGCGCTGTCGGCGCTTATTGCCGTTCCATTATCGGCGCTGATGTGAAAGTCACGGTGATACGCCACAAAACCGTCCAGCGAGCAGGAATGAAGCCAAGCACGGCAAAAGCGCCTCCAGATATCCGGAGGCGCTTTAAAATGCATATCGAACAAATCAGAAATCGGCGCTGCCGACTGTGCGCGGGTGTGGGAGCACGTCGCGGATATTGCCGACTCCCGTGAGGTACATAATCATGCGCTCAAAGCCGAGGCCAAAGCCCGCGTGGCGGCAGCCGCCGAAGCGGCGAAGATCGAGATACCACCAGTAATCCTCGGGATTCATGCCGAGCTCCTTCATGCGGGCTTCGAGCACGTCGAGACGCTCCTCGCGCTGGGAACCGCCGATTATCTCTCCGATGCCCGGAACGAGGCAGTCCGCCGCGGCGACGGTCTTCCCGTCATCGTTCTGGCGCATATAAAACGCCTTTATCTCCTTGGGATAATCGGTAACGAAGGTCGGCTTTTTATATACCTGCTCGGTCAGGAACCTCTCGTGCTCCGTGGCGAGGTCGCAGCCCCAGTCCACGGGATATTCAAACTTATGGCCGGACTTTTTGAGTATATCAACGGCCTCGGTATAGCTGACGCGGATGAAATCCGAGGTCATGACGTGCGTCAGGCGCTCGGCGAGGCCCTTGTCCACAAAGCTGTTGAAAAACGCTATCTCATCCGGGCATTTCTCCATTACGGTCTTTATGATGAACTTTATCATCGCTTCGGCGGTGTCCATATAATCGCCGAGATCGGCGAAGGCCATCTCCGGCTCTATCATCCAGAACTCCGCCGCGTGGCGGGTAGTGTTTGAATTTTCAGCGCGGAAGGTCGGGCCGAAGGTATAGACGTCGCCGAAGGCCATGGCGAAGCTCTCCGCGTTCAGCTGGCCGGAGACTGTAAGGTTCGTCGGCTTTCCGAAAAAGTCCTGCGAATAATCAACGCTGCCGTCCTCTTTTCTCGGCGGGTTCGCGGGGTCGAGCGTGGTCACGCGGAACATCTCGCCAGCGCCCTCGCAGTCCGAGGCGGTTATAAGCGGGGTATGGACGTAGACAAAACCGCGGCTCTGGAAAAACTCATGTATGGCGTAGGCCGCGACGGAACGCACGCGGAAAACCGCGCTGTAAAGGTTTGTGCGCGGACGGAGATGCGCGATTGTGCGCAGATACTCCGGGCTGTGGCGCTTTTTCTGGAGCGGGTAGTCGGGCGTAGACGCGCCCTCGACAAATATATCCGACGCCTTGAGCTCGAGAGGCTGCTTGGCCTCCGGCGTCAGGACCACGACGCCGCGTATTATCAGCGCCGCGCCGACGTTCTGCTTCGCTACGTCCTTATAATTTTCTATCTTTCCGTCCTCCATGACTATCTGGAGGTTTCTAAAGCAGCTGCCGTCGTTCAGCTCTATAAAGCCGAACGTCTTCATATCGCGTATCGTGCGCGCCCAGCCGCAGACCGTTATCTCTTTTCCGGCGTAAGCCTCAGCGTCCGCAAAAACAGACGCTATCCTTATCCGTTCCATTATCCGTACCTCGTTTCCATTGGTTTTTTCCAAATAAAAGTATAATAGCATATTATATCTGCCCAAACTGGTATTTACAAGGATTTACGTCAAAATTTCTTCTTGCTTTCCTCTCCGGTTAACTTATAATGTAAATATAAGTTAACATAGCAAAATAATCCGGGCATGGAAAATAAAGCCCGGTCTGTCCAAATCCCAGCGGACTAAAAAGACAAAGCAGGTGCCTTATGCGCGCGTTTTTCACATCCTACCCCGGTCTTATAACTTTATATCTCGTCATAATCAATATCGTCGGCTTTTATCTCATGGGAAAGGACAAGCGCCGCGCCGAAAAGGGCTCCTGGCGCATCCGCGAGAGCACTCTGTTCAACGTCGCCATAATCGGCGGGAGCATCGGCTCCATGCTCGGTATGGCAGCGTTTCACCACAAGACGCACAAGTGGTATTTCCGCATAGGCATGCCTCTGATACTCGCCGCGCAGATAATAATCATCTGCGCAGTTTACTATTTTACACACCGTTGAAACTTTTTCTGAAAGGAAGAATGACGCATGATATACTCCGCAGAAGTTGAAAGCATGTGCCCCGTCGCAAAGGGCGCGTATCACGGCCCGGCTCCCATTCCCGAGGAGGGCAAATGGGTGCAGGCCAAGGAAATACGGGACATCTCCGGACTGACCCACGGCGTGGGCTGGTGCGCTCCACAGCAGGGCGCGTGCAAGCTGACGCTTAACATCAAGGACGGCGTTATAGAGGAGGCGCTTATCGAGACGATAGGCTGCTCCGGCATGACCCACTCCGCCGCCATGGCCGCCGAGATACTCATCGGCAAGACGATCCTTGAGGCGCTCAACACCGACCTAGTCTGCGACGCCATCAACACCGCCATGCGCGAGCTGTTCCTCCAGATAGTCTACGGCCGCTCACAGACCGCGTTTTCAGAGGGCGGTCTGCCCATCGGCGCGTCGCTTGACGACCTCGGCAAGGGCCTTCGCTCTCAGGTCGGCACAATGTTTGCGACAAAGGTCAAGGGCCCGCGCTATCTCGACCTGACCGAGGGGTACGTCACCCGCACCGCGCTCAACGACGCAGGCGAGATAATCGGTTATGAGTTCGTAAATCTCGGTAAGATGATGGATGCGATAAAGCACGGCACGGATGCAAACGAGGCTCTTGAAAAGGCCAAGGGGCACTACGGACAATTCGACGGCGCGGCGAAATACATCGACCCGCGTCAGGAATAAGAAAGGAGGACGAGATATTATGGCACTTTTTGAAAGCTATGAAAGACGCATCGACAAGATAAACTCCGTCCTCGCCCAGTACGGCATCGGGAGTGTTGAGGAATGCCGCGAGATATGCAAGGGCAGGGGCTTCGATCCCTACGACATAACCAAATCCATACAGCCCATATGCTTTGAGAACGCCGCGTGGGCATACTGCGTCGGCGCGGCTATAGCGATCAAATCAAACGTAAAAACCGCCGCGGAAGCGGCCGAGAAGATAGGCGTCGGGCTTCAGTCCTTCTGCATCCCCGGCTCCGTTGCCGACGACCGCAAGGTCGGAATAGGCCACGGAAACCTCGGCGCGATGCTGCTTCGCGACGAGACAAAGTGCTTCTGTTTCCTCGCGGGGCACGAATCCTTCGCCGCCGCGGAGGGCGCTATCGGTATCGTACGCAACGCCAACAAGGCGAGAAAAGAACAGCTGCGCGTCATCCTCAACGGCCTCGGCAAGGACGCGGCTCAGATAATCTCCCGCATCAACGGCTTCACCTATGTCCAGACGCAGTACGACTATTACACCGGCAAACTCGACATCGTGCGCGAGATCGCCTACTCAAAGGGCGAGCGCGCGGCCGTGCGCTGCTACGGCGCGGACGATGTGCGCGAGGGCGTCGCTATAATGCACCACGAGGGTGTAGACGTGTCCATCACCGGAAACTCCACCAACCCAACGCGCTTCAAGCATCCCGTCGCCGGAACGTATAAGAAGGAATGCATCGAGCAGGGAAAGAAATATTTTTCAGTCGCATCCGGCGGCGGCACCGGCCGCACGCTGCACCCGGACAACATGGGCGCGGGCCCGGCATCCTACGGCCTGACCGACACGATGGGACGCATGCACTCCGACGCGCAGTTCGCCGGATCAAGCTCCGTTCCCGCGCACGTTGAGATGATGGGTTTCCTCGGCATGGGCAACAACCCCATGGTCGGCGCAACGGTCGCAGTAGCAGTCGCGGTCGAGGAATCACTGAAAAAATAACAGGGTCTTTGAGCCGCCGCGGGCGGCGAAGATATACGAAGCAACAGCATCACGACAAACGGAAAGGAGAAACATATGAACAAGGAAGAACTCTATATCCTTTGGACAAATGCGGACCCGCTTACCGCGCACAACATGGTCATGATGTACGCCACCAACGCGCTGCTCAAACGCTGGTGGGACGAGGTAACCGTGATTATCTGGGGCGCTACCGCAAAATATGTCGCCGAAGACGAGAGCATTCAGGGCAAGATAAAGATCGCCCAGCAGGCCGGAGTCAAATTCACGGCGTGTCAGGCATGCGCCGTCAACCTCGGAGTGAAGGATACGCTCGAGGCGCTCGGCATCGAGGTCATATCCTGGGGGCCTCCGCTTACGGAGCTTATCAAAGAACACAAAAACCTTATCACAATCTGACATGACAGACGGCGGCTCCGCCGCTCAAGAGCATGTGAAACGCCCGGCGCTCCGACCCTTTACGGTCGAAGCGCCGGGCGCGTTTTTTTATCTGTCTCCGGATTTGCGCGCTTTCAGAAGCGAGAGGACAAATTCCGAGAGTCCGCGCGGGTTCTGAATACGCACAACGGCATAGAACATCGACGGAGTCGATATGCGCGGGAGCCATGCATAATAACCGGGCACCCATTCCGTCGGGTTGTAGTTGCGCTTTGCACGGTAAAGGTCCTTAAAGCCGTAGCAGGCGTTAAGATGCTCATAAACGAAATTCAGCACCCTCTCCGCTCCATTTGGGCGCTGACCGTCCGACGGAAGTATATTCGCAAGAGGCGCTACGCCGAGACTTACGCTGCGCACGCCCTCCTGTCTGAAGGTCAGAAACGCCTCGTACATTATCTTTTCCGTCACGCCGCTCGGCGCATCGGACGCACGGCGCGTTATATCAGCCATATACCCGGCTCCGCCGTCGTAGGGACAATAGACGTTGAAGCCGCAGACGCCGCCCGCCGCGTCAAGCGCATAAAAGTAGCGGCGATCCATGGGATCGTCGAGACCTATGGTTCCCATCGTGAAGGACAGCATTCCGCTTTTCTTGTCCGCAAGCCACTCGCGCGTTATGCGTTCCATCGCCGCCTCTATTCCTGCGTCGCGCCGCTCCGTCGGACGGTATTCGTGCACGGTCACTCCGGCTCTCGTCGCGTGGTTTACGTTCATGCGCATCTTCGCGCCTTTCTTCCCGGATATGTCGTAGCCCGAAAGGTCGAACCTCGCCTCTTCGCCGCATTTCACAACTCCGAACCCCTGCTTTTTGTACTCGTCAAGGAAACGGCCAGTGATGCTCAGGAAAATCAGCTTATGGTCGTTGCTCCTGCAAAAATCGCTGAACTCAGCCAGAAACGCCGGAAAATCCTCCGGCGGGCATATCGGATCGCCGTTCACGACCACCGTGCTCCCGACAACGCCGTAAGGCAATACGCCGCGGACTTTCTTTGAAAAGTACAGAAGCTTGTCGTCCTCCAGAGTCAGATAAGAGGCGGGATTCTGCCCGTAGGCCAGCACGAGGGCGCGGGCGCGGCGCATATCGTCCTTCGTCCAAAAAAAACGCGCTATCCACGGGCGCAAAGCATAGAGCAGCGCCAGCAGCAGGCAGATCCAACTGAACCAGAACACGTATGTCTCAAACCTGCCGAGCGGCGTTTCCGGCGCGCTGCCCGCGTACACTCCGACAAGTATCCCGCATACATCGCGAAGACTGTCCCAAAGCATGACGCTGTGAGGAGTCTCCGGCATCTGTATGCGCGTCAGATGATAGCTTATGCCGGAGTTCAGCAGTATTCCGGCGGCGGCAAGCGCCAGCATCGTTATGCTGCGGCGGAGCGACCGGCGCTCCGACGGGAAACGGAAGTCCTTTCCAAAATATATCAGCAGCAAAAAGCACAGGGCTTCCGCCGCCGCCACACCGAGAAAAGCCGGGGTCTCCGGAAACAGAAGATGCCTGACAATATTGATCGCAAGCAACGCCTCGGCCACGCACCACGCGGCATGGTTACGCCTGTACAGCGAATAGAGAAGTATCAGCAGCACCGCTGAAAACATACGCGCCGTCATTTCCTTTATTTCAAGCATGTGTAACAGCAGTCCGGAAAAACGAGCATATGGAAAAAAGCTCGCCGCCAGCATCGCAGCCGACAGCAGCCCAATACACACAATTACAATATCCTCTATAAATATGCGGGCGCTTTTAGTCTGTCCTCTGTCCATCAGACACCTGCCTTTCCTGTATTGCAGTCATTATAACACTAACACGGCGCGCCTGTCACCATATAAGCGTGCAGGCGCAAAACAGCAAAACACCCGGGAAAATTCCCGGGCGTGTTGGCTTATAGCTGAAAATATGCATCACGCAGAAACGCGTGAGCGGATGAGGAGACAAAAGACGAAAGACGGTGTTCTCCCCTCTCTCCGCCGCTGCGCGGCGCCTCCATCGTCAGAAGGAGGCGGGACTATAGACGTCAGTTTCCGCACTCTATGCTTATCGTGTTGAACAGCGCGAGCACGTCCTGTATCGTCGAGGACTTCTTTTCGCCGCCCGCTTTGTCGAGGATTATTTTTCCCCTGTCCATCATCAGCAGCCGGTCGCCGTATTCCACGGCGTAGCGGAGGTTATGCGTCACCATTATCGCGGTCAGCTTCTTGCTCCGCACTATCTCGTCGGTGAACCGCATTATCTTGTCCGCTGTCTTGGGGTCGAGCGCCGCGGTATGCTCGTCGAGTATGAGAAAGTCGAGCGGCGTCATCGTCGCCATCAGCATGGCGACGGCCTGGCGCTGGCCGCCGGAGAGCGAGCCAACGCGCACGTTCATCTTGTCCTCGAGGCCGAGGCCCAGCGTCTCGAGCTGCGAGATATAGAAATCCCTGCGCTTTTTGTCGACTCCCGCGCCGAGGCCGAAGCTCTTTCCCTTGTTGTCGGCGAGAGCCATGTTCTCAAGTATAGTCATATTGGGGCAGGTGCCGAGAGCCGGGTTCTGATACACGCGCCCCATTTTCATGTAGCGGCGGTATTCCTTCATCTTCGTTATGTCTTTTCCGCCGATGAGCACTCGTCCGCTCTGTATCGGTATCGAGCCGCAGACGATGTTCAGCATCGACGTCTTGCCGCTGCCGTTGCTGCCGACCACGGAGACGAACTCGCCGTCCTTAACGGTGAGGTTGAAATCGCTGAAAAGGCACTGCTCGGTCACAGAGCCGGGATTGTATATCTTAGTTATATGTTCAAGTTCAAGCAACTCTCGCACCCTCTTCCTGTTTGCTCCTGCCGATTATGAGAATGGCAAGGAAGAGCACGGCCGTCACGAGCTTCAGAAGATTCGCCGGCAGTCCGAGGCTTATCGCTATCTGTATGCACACCTTATATAATATGCTGCCGACTACGACCGCCGTCGTGCCTTTCACAAAGCCGATACGGCGGAAAAGCGTGGTGCCTATTATGACCGTGGCGAGACCGAACACGACCTGCCCTGTACCCATAGTCGCGGAGAACGAGCGCTGCTCGTGACAGACGACGCTGCCGGAAAGCGCCACAAGCGCGTTTGAAATGACGAGGCCGACTATCTTGACTTTTCCCTTATCGCGAGCGAGCGCAGTTACGAGCGTTTCGTTGTCGCCCACCGCGCGAAGAAGCATTCCGCTCTTGGTCTTGAAATACGCGTCGAGCAGCAGCTTGCACAGGAGCGCTATTATGAACGATACGATGAGCTTCCTTTGAAGAAGCGTGAACGCGCCGAAAAGCGCCATCGTCGGCCCGGCGGTGAAGATGGTGTCGATAGCGCGCTCGACCGCGAGGTTCGAGCCCGCTATCTGGAGATTTATTGAGAACAGCGCTGTCATTGTTATAATGCCCGCCAGCAGGTCGCGCACGCCGACGCGTACGTGTATCAGCCCGGTGGCAAGGCCGGCGAGAGCGCCGACGCCAAGAGCGATAAGCAGCGTCAGATAGGGATTGACTCCGTTTACCAGCGCAACGGCCGTGACGGCCGCCCCCAGAGGGAACGAGCCGTCGACGGTAAGATCCGGGAAATCCAGGATCTTGTATGTTATATATACGCCGTAGGATATCAGGGAGTATATAAAGCCCTGTATCAGCGTGCCGATTATCAGGTCAAGCATTTATAAAAAGCACCGCATTTCTTATAACAAATTTCGGGGATCCTCCCGGGGACGGCCGTATCAGGCGTTCGAGGCCTCGGTCGCGTTCGCCGCGACGTCGTCCGGAACGGTGATGTTCATGGCCTTGAGCGCCGAAGAGTTGATATAGATGCCGTATTCGGAAATCGTCTCAAACGGGATATCTTCGCACTTGGCCTCGCCCTTGAGCACCTTAGCGGCCATGGTTCCGGTCTGGATACCGAGCTTGTAGTAATCTATGCCCGCGGCGGCGACGCAGCCGCTCTTGACCTGCTCCACCTCGGAGCCGTAAACGGGGATGCCTGCCTCGTTGGTCTTTTCAAGTATTGATGCAAGGACGCCGACGACTGTGTTGTCGGTAAGGTTTGAGAAGCAGTCGACCTTCTTGCTTATCAGGGTGTCGACGGCCTGCGTGACCTCGGCCTGGGAGGTGATGCCCACGTCCATTATCTCAAAGCCGTAATCGGCGGCGTTCTTCTTGTATTCGGCAATGGTGGAAACGGAATTGCTCTCGCTCGTCGTATATATGATGCCGATGGTCTTGGCATCGGGCTGGAGTTTGCGGATGAGGTCGAGCTGCGCGGTGACGGGCAGCGCGTCCGACGTGCCGGTGATGTTGCCGGAATCGAGCTTTGATTCTACGGGGTCGGAGATGGCGGTGAAGATGACCGGTATATCCTTGTCCTCGGCGGCGGCGTAGCAGGCGGTAGCCGAGTTCGTCGCGATGGCGACCATCATGTCAACATTGTTGGCGGAGAAGTTCTGCGCTATCTGGGTCGCGGTAGCGTCGTCAAAGTTCGCGTTCTGGTAATCCACGGTGAAGTCCTTGCCTTCGACGAGCCCGGCTTCCTTTAGCCCTTCGAGAAAACCGTCGTAGCAGTTGTCGAGCGAGGGATGCTCGCCGTACTGGGACACGCCGATGGAATAGGACGAGGAACTTCCGCAGGAGACGAGAGACAGAGCCATGGCTCCGGCGGCGGCTATGCAAAGTATGTTTTTAATCTTTTTCATAAACAAATAACTTCCTTTCAATATCTCATAAGTCGTAAAATGTGTGATGCTTTTTGCCGTATTGTCTTTTATCCATTTTCTCCATCACGCCATCGTTTCATAATCATCATCATCGTTATCCTCCAAAAGAAAATAAAAAAACAGCCTCATCCCAAAACTGGGACAAGACTGAGTCCTGCGGTACCACCCAAATTGACGCTTTCACGCCCTCTTTGCACGTGCATTCACACGTTACGCGCTATAACGGCTGCGCCGCGCCGTCGGTCACTACTCGCTTTCGCTTTCGGCCGCCCTCAGAAGTCCATTCGCCGCCCTTCCCGCCGTTCCGCTCACACCATCCGGAACTCGCTTTGGCGTTTCATGCCGGTTACTAATCTTCGTCATCGGTTTGATGTTTTGTTTTCCGATGTTGTTATGCTAACACTCCGAAGGCAATTTGTCAACGCTTTTTTCGGCTAAAGCGAAATTTTTTTCAAAGTTGCGCAATTCGCAGGATTTTTTCAAATATCCCGGTATCTATCGGCAAAAAATATCGCCGGATTTTTCAATCCGGCGATATCGAGCGCTTATTCGTCCTCGGGGCCGACCGTGCCGTCGGAGCGCATGACGAGATTTTTTCTCTCCCTCGGCGCGCTTTTCTCAGGTTTTTCAGCCTCTGGCGCGCTGGTCGCGCCGACGGTGAAATCGGACTTCGCGCTGTCGCGTTTGAGCATGGCGCTCATAACGTCGATGTCGCTCGAGACGTCCATGGCGTCCGACTGATATAGCATATCGAGCTGATTCTCAAAGCCCTCCACTATAGCGTCCATGGTCTGCTCTATCTTGTGCTTGGCCTCTTTCAGGTTATCTCCATCGACACCCGTAGACTCAAACTCGGCGTACGAGTCCAGCAGTTTCTGCGTCGTGGGGAGATAATAGTTGAGAAACGTGCCTATGCGCTTTTCCTTGTCCTTATCATGCTCTACAATCTGGAATATTTTACCCGCTATATCCTCGAGCCTGTCGATCTTCGCCGAAAGCACGGGGTCCGCGATGCGGTCGTTGGCGCGGCGGATGTTGCGAAGTATGCCGGAATAGCCCTCGTCCGCCTCCCTGGGGGCGGCGGAGCCGGCGGGTGCCGCCTTTTCTTTCTCCTTCGAGACTTTGGACGCCGCTGCCGACGAACGGAAGAAATAGCCGAGCCCGAGATCAAGGTATGCGCCGTCGCCGAACATTCCGGCGCTTATCATGCGCTGGAGATCCTTCGCAATCTTGTCGATATCATAGCCCGTGGCGCGCGCGACCTGCTCGAGCGGAACGGCCTCCGACATCCCGATGATGGCGTAATATCTCTGGAAGCACCGGGAACGCATAGTCATGCGCTGTCCGCTCACAAAAAGCGCGCCGCCGCCGCATATCCACGCGGCGTGACCCACCAGCTTCCATATCTCGTACTGCGTCAGTCCGACCAGGTAAACCGTGCTCAGCTCGCCGTAGACGTGCATGCCGCCTACTATCAGCAGAATGATTCCGGCGACCTTCAGCCATGCGGCCGAAGAGGAGCTCATCTTAGGAGTGCGCATCATGCGCTGGGCGAACGTCTCCTGTCCGGCGGCGGTCTTCGACGCTGCGGCGGCTGCGGCAGATTCTGCTTTATCCCCGGTTCGGTTCCCTCCCGCGCCGGCGGCCGCGGAGGACGGGGCATACAGCGGGGGCACCTGCTTATGCCTTCCTCCAGACGAGCTTTGGGCAAGCTTTTTGAAAAGCAGGAAAACCCCGAGAGGCCAGAATGCGATGAATGCGACGCCTATGAGAACCCACGACATTATCTCGCTCACCGCGTCGTTTTTCTGATTGCTGTTCATCGCCCTTCTTCTCCCTTCTTTTCAAGCTTCCTTTTATTCCCGCTTTTATCCACTATATATGTGTTTTCAAGCTGGCTCTCGAGGTTTTTGCGCACCGAGAGCAGGTACTCCATGCGAAGCTCCGAACGCTCCTCTTTTTCAGCGTCGGTCAATCCCTCGGGCGTTTTCGCTTTTTTTGCCAGCGCATTTATGCGCTCTATCTTTTCCTGCTCCATCGTGTCCTCCGTTATACGTAACGTCTGATAACTATATTTACGCGGCCTTTCTTTGAAAGTCCGCCGACCTCGTCAAGCGTGAATTTTCCAAAGCCCCGCGCCGTAACGCAGTCCCCCTGAGAGAGCTGGCGGTCGCCCTTCCTGCACTCCTGCCAGTTGACCTCCGCCCTGCCAGCCTCTATAAGCGATGAGGCCTTGCCCCGGCTTATGCGAAAGCCGGCCGATAGCACGGAATCAAGCCGGAGCGACGACACGGTATCGCGTATCTCCTCGCTCTTTCCGCCTGACGTCTCGGCTTCCCACAGCTCTATCCTCGCAGGCTTGAAGCGCGCATGTCCAGCGCTCACAAAATTTTCCATTACGAAATCCAGCGCGCGGTCGAGTACAAAAATATCACATACGTTTCCGGCCACGCTTATATCGCCCACCACGCCGCGGGAAAGGCCGAGCCCCATAAGACCGCCGAGAAAATCCCTGTGCGTCGGTTTTTCAGTATCCGCAAACGCGCAGCGCACGGCGCGTATCGGATTCGCGTCCGAATCCTCAAAATCATCCGCGTCAATGTAGTCAGGCAGAAACGCCGCTATTTGACGTTCCGCGCCGAAGCAGCCTCCGGTGAAAACAAAGCCGTCCTCTTTTCCGACTATCTTCAGCGCCCTGCGTACCAGCTCCGTCTCGCGCGGAGACATGAAATCCGTATGCGTCGGGACGTCACGGTTTTCGCACTGCGACAGCTTGTCCAGCGCGCGGGAGACCGACAGGCGCTCGTCGTCCGAACATCCGAGTTTTTGAAACACCTCTGTTTTATCGCTTTTCATGCTGCAACTTTCATCTTTCCATCTGCGTGCGGTAAAGCTCCGCGTACTCGCCGTTTTTCCTCATCAGCTCTTCGTGCGCACCCTGCTCCGTTATCGTCGAATCGTTGATGACGATTATCCTGTCCGCCGCGTGTATGGTCGAGAGCCTGTGCGCGATGATAAGCGTCGTGCGGCCGCGTGCAAGACTGTCGAACGCGCTCTGTATCTTCGCCTCGGTCACGCTGTCGAGCGAGGACGTGGCCTCATCGAGTATAAGTATCGGCGGATTTTTAAGGAAAATCCTGGCGATCGAAATTCTCTGCTTCTGGCCTCCGGAAAGCAGCGTTCCGCGCTCGCCGACATAGGTGTCGAAGCCGTCCGGCATCGCGGCAACATCGTCGTATATCTCAGCAAGGTGAGCTGCGCTCTCCACCTCCGCGTCAGTCGCGTCCGGCTTTCCGTAGCGTATGTTCTCGGCTACGGTTCCGGGAAACAGGAATACGTCCTGCTGAACGATGCCGACGTTTCGGCGAAGGCTATCCTGCGTAAGGCCGCGCACGTTCTGCCCGTCTATCTTTATCTCGCCGGAGCTCACGTCGTAAAAGCGGGGTATGAGCTGGCACAGCGTGCTCTTTCCGCCGCCGGACGAGCCGACGACAGCCACGGTCTCGCCCGCTTTCACATGAAGCGTTATATCATGAAGCACGGTCAGGTTTTCCCTGTATGCAAACGAGACGTTCTCGATATCTATATCGCCGCGGACATTTTTAAGGTCGTGCGCATCGGGAGCGTCCTCGACGTCGGGGTCGAGGCGCATTACCTCGATAAAGCGGCGAAGCCCCGCCGCGCCGTTCATAAACAGCTCGGTAAAGTTGGCTATCTTGCGTATGGGCGAGACGAAGGCACTGACGTAAAGGCTGAAGGTTATAAGGTCGATATAATTGAGCTCCCCGCGCATTATGAGCGCGCCGCCGGCGGCGATGACGGCCGCTGGAAGCAGGGGTATGAAAAATTCAAGCACGGCATTGTATTTCGCCATCTCTTTATGGAAGGAACGCTTTGCGGTCTTGAATCGCTCGTTCGAGGCGCTGAAACGCTCCATTTCCACGTCTTCGTTTGAAAACGCCTTGGCAGTGCGCATCCCAGAGAGGCTCGACTCAACGTCGCCGTTGATGTCAGCGAGCTTTCGCTTAACTTCCACAGACGTGCGCATCATGTTCTTGCGCTGAAACCACACGGCGAGAATGAAAACCGGAACTATCGCCGCGACGACGAGGGCGAGCTTCCACTGTATCGAAAACATCAGCGCCAGCGCGCCGATTATCGTAACAAGCGAGATAAATACGTCCTCCGGCCCGTGGTGCGCGAGCTCCGTTATCTCAAACAGGTCGCCGGTCACGCGGCTCATGAGTTGGCCGGTGCGATTTTTGTCATAAAAGCTGAAAGACAGCTTTTCAAGATGGGAGAACAGGTCGGCGCGTATGTCCGCCTCTATCCTTATCCCGAGCGTGTGGCCCCAGTAGGTCACGATATAATACATCGCGCCGCGAAGCGCGAACGCCGCCGCCACAGCCGCCATTAGAACGAAAAACAGCTCCCATTTATAGTCCGGAAGCAGGCGGTACATCGCTATGCGCGACACGAACGGGAACGCCAGGTCTATCGCGGCTATCGTCAGCGCGCAGAACATATCGAGCGCGAAAAGAGCGATATGCGGCCTGTAATACGACGCAAATATTGAAAACGCCGATGATTTTTTGAAGTCACGTGACGCCAAGCGAAAATCTCCTTCAATTCATTTGTAAGTTATTATTTTATCACATATCGCTCCACCGGGCAACATTTTAATCGGAGAAAGTGGCGCGGCGGCCGCGCCCGGAATCAATCCCGGACACAGCCGCCGCTAAGAGGAAAATGAAATGTGCGTATCACACCGTATCAGTAATTCTTGCTCGCTTTCAGCTGGATTATCAGGCGTTTGTAAAACTCGGTCTGAGCTTTGCCGCGCTTTTCCTCGGAATAATCAAAGAATCCCCTTCCGGTTTTTATCCCGAGATTTCCGGCGGTGACGAGAGCGCGCATCGCGCCGCAGGCTTTCGAAGAGTTATCGAGCGCGGGAAATATGTTGTCCTCTCCCGCCAGCCACACGTCCAGGCCGCCCATATCGGCAACCTCGAGCATTCCGGTGGTCGCGTTGCGAAAACAAGGGCCGTATTTGATGGCCTTGTCTATATCCTCGGGCGAGGCCGCTCCTATCTCCATGAGGTGGAACGCCTCGCGCGCCTGAGCGTGCAGCAGGCGGTTGGCTACCATTCCAGTGATGTCTTTGAGTATGCGTATCGGCTGCTTTTCGCACTTTACATAGAGAGCGTAGACGTCGTTGAAAACGTCCTCGTCCATGTTCCCGAATTCGGAGAGCTCCGCTATGGGCAGAAGATGAGCGGGATTGTACCAATGGCAGACCATGCACAGCTTCTGTCTCTCAGGCGGAAGCTGCGCCATCATGTCGCCGAGCTTAAGGCTCGAGGTGTTTGTGGCAAAAACAGTATGAGGGGGGCATATTTTGTCAAGCCTGGCAAAAAGCTTGCGCTTCATCTCCATATCCTCCGGACAGGCTTCTATAACATAGTCGGCATCCCTCGCGGCTTCGGCAAGGTCTGAGAACATGGCAATGTTCTTCACGCCGGTCTCCATGTCCTCTGCGGTTATATACTCCTCGTCCACCATGAACTGAAGCTCTTCCCGTATTTTCTGCATGGCGGCGGCGCGCACGTCGTCAAACGGTTCGTACAGGCTTACCATGTAACCGTGGCGCGAAAACACATGGGCTATGCCATGCCCCATCGTCCCGGCTCCGACAACGGTGATGTTTCTTATCATAGACTCGCTCACTCCTTCGCTTAACGCCGCTATTGGCGATACTCTTTGCCGATACTATTTACTCCGATTACTTAAGGCCGAGAATCTGACGGGCCTCGCCGGGAGTTGCGACATCGCAGCCGAACTCCTCTATTACGCGGCGGGCGCGGGCGATGAGCTGCATATTGCTCTCGGCCAGAACACCTTTATGATAAACTACGTTGTCCTCCATG